>CBINHQ010000054.1:0-9864 GCA_966250475.1 uncultured Chitinophagaceae bacterium | reverse complement strand
TAGCGATTTGAATTTTCAGATCTAACTTCAAACCTCCAGCTCCAAACTCCAAACTCCCAACTTCCAACTTCCAACTTCCAACTTCAAACTTCCAACTTCAAACCTCAAACGCCTTAAACTCTTAAACCCTTAAACTTTTAAACCTTCCTTTAAACCTTTCCTGCCTTTTAGTCGTTAAACTCCTAGAAAATGCGTGGTTACCATTTTACCAAATACGACTTTAATAGCGACGGGCGGAGCAGGTTCGAGCAACTGCTTGACACGTTCATGCAATTACTCACGTACACCAGTGGCGATGTGGGTGAAGCGTTGCAATGGCTGAATGAGCTTGACAAGAACTTCGAGCTCACGGACGAGGAATACGGCATGGGCGACTTCATCGAGGACCTACGGGACAAGGGTTACATCACCGAAGACAATCAACGTGGCGAGATAAAGATCACCCCCAAGACAGAACAGGGAATCCGCAAGAGAAGCCTCGAGGAGATTTTTGGGAAATTGAAGAAGACAAAGAAGGGTGATCATCACAGCTTCAAGCCCGGACAGGGTGATGAACTCAATCCCGAAACAAGGCAGTTCCAGTTCGGCGACATGCTTGAACAGATCGATTTCACTGAATCGATTCGTAACGCGCAGATCAACCATGGCGTTGACAGTTTCATGATGGCGGAAGATGATCTGAGCATACGCGAAACGGATTTCAAGGCACAGACTTCTACCGTGCTGATGATCGACATCTCTCACTCGATGATTCTCTACGGCGAGGATCGCATCACACCTGCTAAGAAGGTTGCGATGGCGCTGAGCGAACTCATCACAACCAAATATCCCAAGGACACGCTCGACATTGTTGTGTTTGGGAATGATGCGTGGCCAGTCGAGATAAAGGACCTCCCCTACCTGCAGGTCGGGCCATATCACACAAACACAGTAGCAGGCCTTGAGCTTGCAATGGACATTCTGAGAAGGAGGAAGAATCCAAACAAACAGATCTTCATGATCACCGATGGAAAGCCTACCTGTCTCAAAATCGGAAAGCGGTATTACAAGAACAGTTTCGGTCTCGACAGGAAAGTAACCACCCGGTGCATGAATCTTGCGGCCCAATGCAAGAAATTAAAGATTCCAATCACTACCTTCATGATCGCCACGGATCCATACCTGCAACGGTTTGTGCAGGAATTCACGGAGACGAATAACGGAAAGGCATTCTTCGCCTCTCTCGACAAGCTTGGCGCATTCATATTCCGCGACTTCGAGAGTGGAAAGAGAAAGACGTTGTATTAATGAATTAAAAGATTTCGTTGAGAATGAAAACAGAAGTACGAAAAATAAAGACGCTGGGTGAACTGAAGGCCTCGGGATATAAATCGAGATCGATAAAAGAAGAGCTCAGACAAAATCTCATCGCCAAACTGAAGGCGAAGGAAACCAGTTTTCCGGGAATTGTGGGTTATGAAGACAGCGTAATCCCCGATGTAGAACGAGCGCTTCTCAGCAAGCACAATATTTTGTTTCTCGGATTGAGAGGACAGGCCAAGACAAGAATGGCCAGGCAAATGACGGAGTTGCTGGATGAATACATTCCCACCATTGCGGGCAGCGAGATTAACGATGATCCGCTTAATCCTGTTTCGAGATACGGCCAGGACCAGATCGCAGCACATGGTGACGAGACTCCCATTCACTGGCTGCATCGTTCGGAAAGATACGGCGAGAAGCTTGCTACTCCCGACGTCAGTGTAGCTGACCTTATCGGCGACATCGATCCAATAAAAGCTGCAAACCTTAAGCTCAGCTTCGCGGATGAGCGCGTATTGCATTATGGTATCATTCCACGAAGCAACAGAAGCATTTTTGTGATCAATGAACTTCCCGACTTGCAGGCTAGAATCCAGGTGGCATTGTTCAACATCCTGGAGGAAGGCGATGTGCAGATTCGCGGATTCAAGCTGAGGCTTCCGCTCGACATATTCTTCGTGTTTACCGCAAATCCTGAAGATTATACCAATCGTGGTTCGATCGTGACTCCGCTAAAAGACAGAATACAGAGCCAGATACTGACGCATTATCCCAAGTCACTGAGAGATGCGCTCGACATCACAGCGCAGGAAGCAGAACTCAGCGATGAGCAGAAGTCGAGAGTAACAGTGAGCGATCTTGTGAGCAGACTCATCGAGCAGGTTGCATTCGAGGCGAGGTCGAGCGAGTTTGTCGATAAGAAGAGCGGCGTAAGTGCAAGACTCACCATTTCCGCGTACGAGAATGCGGTGAGCGCGGCTGAACGAAGAGCGATCCTCAACAATGAGAAGAAGACGCAGGTGTGGATCTCCGATCTTGTCGGCATCATTCCTTCGATCACGGGTAAGGTTGAACTAGTTTACGAAGGGGAACAGGAAGGTCCGTTCCAGGTTGCGATGAATCTTGTGGACAAGGCAATTCGTTCACAGTTTGTACAATACTTTCCAAATCCGGAATCGCTTAAGAAGCGCAGGAATACTGGCAAGCCATCACAGCAAGAGCGGCCGGAGGACAATCCTTATCGACCAATAATCACGTGGTTTGACAAAGGAAACAATCTCGATTTATCGTTCAATACATCCGACAAGGAAAAATCATTGGCGCTTTACAAAGTTGACGGTCTGCATGCGCTGGTGATGCGTTTCTTCCCTGACTCAGATGAAAAGCAGGCGGCGTTGCTAATGGAATTTGTACTTCACGGCCTTGCATCATTCTCCATGATCAGCAAGAAGATATTCGAAAGCAAGATCGAATTCAAAGACCTCATGGGAAGCATGATGGATTTTGGGAGTAAGGATTATGAGGAGGAGTTTGATGAGGAAAGCTAAGGATGGTGATCGTTGACAGTAGACCGTTGACCGTTGACCGTTGACCGCTGGCCGCTGATCTTTGGATCAGAATTTTTCTCTTTTATCTAGAAACAAAGAATTTTGAACCCAGATACACCCACGGTCAACTGTCAACTGTAGACGGTTAACCTGATTCATCTCACATTAACCTCCCTCTCCAACCTCACCCCAAACTTCTCCTCCACCGACTTCATTACTTCCTGGCTCAGGTTGTAAATCTCCTCTCCTTTCGCGTTTCCATGATTGACGAGCACGAGAGCCTGGCGGTCGTGGACGCCGGCATTGCCGCGGCGGACACCTTTCCATCCGCATTGCTCGATGAGCCATCCTGCAGCTATCTTCACCATGCCGTCAGGATTGGGGTAGCCAGGTAGGGTAGGATGAGATGCTTTTAATCTTTCAAATTCTTCGGCAGTGATGGTTGGATTCTTGAAGAAGCTTCCTGCATTTCCAATTACTGCCGGATCGGGAAGCTTGGAACTGCGAATGGCGATCACAGCATCGGAGATGGCGCGGATAGAAAGTTCCTTCACTCCCATCTTCCCGAGTTCCTGTTCAATAGCTCCGTAACTGGTGTTGTACTTTGGTTGTTTGTTAAGCCTGTAGGTGACGAAGCTGATTGCAAATTGATCCTTGTATTTATTCTTGAAGACACTGTCGCGGTATCCGAAATCGCAGTCTTTAAGACGAAACGTGAAATTGTTCTGCTGCTTCAGGTGATAGGCAGTGAGTTCATGGAAGACTTCCCGAATTTCCACACCATAAGCGCCGATGTTTTGCATAGGTGATGCGCCCACGCAACCCGGAATGAGCGATAAGTTCTCGATGCCTGCGTAATTATTCTCTATGCAATATAGAACGAAGCGATGCCAGTTCTCTCCCGCTCCCACCCGCAGGTACACGTGCTCGTCATCTTCTTTTACTTTCTCGATGCCCAGGATTTCATTCTTCAGTACGATGCCATCGAAGTTGCGGGTGAAGAGAATGTTGCTGCCGCCGCCAAGGATGATGATGGGTAATTTCTGTGACCCGGAGAGACCGATGCGCAGTAGTTCCTGCAAATCGGCAATGGATCGAAAGCTTGCAAAATACCTCGCCGAAACATCGATGCCGAACGTATTGTATGGCCGTAATGAAATATTTTCCTGAATTTGCATATGCAAACATCCTCAATTATGGGTAAAACAGCAACAATCGCCGGAGCCACGGGACTCATAGGAAGTCACCTGCTGAACCTTTTGCTGAAAGATGAAACCTATTCTACCGTGAGGATTCTTATTCGAAGACCCATTTCATTTACACATCCCAAACTGGAGAAGAAGCTGGTTGATTTCTCCGATGCAGACTCCTTGCTGATCGCGCTAACCGACAGCGATGTTGTCTTCTGTGCAATTGGAACTACTCAGAAGAAGGTGAACGGGAATAAGGAAGAATATCGAAAGATCGATCATGACATTCCGGTGAGGCTCGCGAGGCTTTGCAAGGAGGTAGGATGCGAGAGGTTCGTTGTAGTGTCTGCTGCGGGTGCGAAAAGGAGCAGCAGGAATTTTTATCTCAAATTGAAGGGAGAAGTGGAAGAATCATTGAAGTCGGTTGGACTTGGGGCATTGCACATCATGCGGCCGTCGGTGTTGCTTGGTGAGAGGGAGGAAGTGAGAAAGGGAGAACGACTGGGTCAGGGAGTGATGAAGTTTTTCAGGCCGCTCATTCCATCGAGATACAAACCCATTGAGGCGGTGCAGGTGGCGAGGGCGATGGTGGTTGCTGGGTCGAAGGCTGAGAAGGGTGTAGAGATTTGGGAATATGATAGGCTTACTGGTATTTTAGCAATAGGTTAACCGAATGATCGCAATCTAATTAACTAATTAACTAATTAACTAATTAAATAATTAACCAATTAGCTAATTAATACACATCCACATCCGGCACCACCACCACACTCCTAAACCTCTTATCCGCATGCAAATCCACCACCGCCATCGCTATGTCTCTCTTACATTGCGCAATCAGCTTCGAATCCCTCGGCAATTTTAACAGCAACTCCATCAAGTATTGATTGCGTATACGATTAACAACCGGTTCCGCCGGTCCCACTATGTAATTGCCATATTTATTCTGCAAAGAATTCGCGAATCGTTCAGCCGCCTGCTTCACTATCTCCTTCATTTTATGCCTGAAGGTTATCAGTATCATTCTCGAGAAGGGTGGATAAGAAAACTGTTTCCTCTTCTTCAATTCTTCCTCATACATCGCCACGTAGTCATGATCCTGCACAAACTTCAACACAGGGTGCGTCGGATTGGAAGTCTGTACTATCACTCTCGCTGTTTCCTCCTTCCTTCCCGCTCTTCCACTCACCTGCTCCATTAATTGAAACGCTCTTTCGTTCACCCTAAACTCGGCGAAGTACAACAGTCCATCAGCATCGAGCACACCCACGAGATCCACATTGTCGAAGTCGAGACCCTTCACCACCATCTGCGTGCCCACGAGAATGGAAATGCGTTGTTGTTCGAATTGTTGAATCAGCGCATCGTGCGCATTCTTTCCCTTCACACTGTCTACGTCCATCCTTGCAACTCTGGCATCGGGAAACAATTCGAGCAATTGCTCTTCGATTCTTTCTGTACCAAAGTTGCGTTGAACAAAATCATGATTGCCGCATGCGGCGCAGGTCTTCAGTGAAGGATAGGTTGTGCCGCAATAGTGACAAAGCAATTTGTTGGTGAACTTGTGATATGTGAGCGAGACATCGCAATTCCTGCATTGAGGAATCCACCCGCACACGTTGCAGACCTGGTAGGGTGCATAACCTCTCCTGTTTTGAAAGAGTATGACCTGCCTTCCTCTTTCCAACACTTGCTTAATAGCTTCGAGAAGCGTAGCTGACCACATCGGCTTCTCCTTTCCTTCGCGCTTTTCCTTTCGCATGTCGACTATCTCGATAGGTGGCAACTTGAGGTCGCCGTAACGAATGGGCAGCTCAACTAATCCGAACTTCTCCAGCTTCGCGCTATGATAAGTTTCTACCGATGGCGTAGCGCTGCCAAGCAATACATTAGTGCGACCTGGAAAGATGGAGGCAAGATAGATGGCTGCGTCTCTACCATTGTATCTCGGCGCGGGATCGAATTGTTTGAAGGAAGAATCCTGTTCCTCGTCGCAGATCACGAGGCCGAGATTGCTGAAAGGGAGGAACACGGAAGAGCGGGCGCCGAGCACAACCTTCAGGTCACCATTCTTCACCTTGGTCCAGATCTCCACGCGCTCATTCTGGGAGAAACGCGAATGATAGATGCCAATGTATCCGCCGAAATGCTTCTGCAGCCGGCGAATCACTTGAGCTGTTAATGCGATTTCCGGGAGGAGGTACAAAACCTGCCTGCCCTTTCTGATTACCTCCTCGATAAGTTTTATGTAGATGAGAGTCTTTCCGCTCGAGGTCACACCGTGCAGCAGGCAGACTTGTTTCTCCGAAAACTCTTTCTTTATTTTTTCAAATGCTTCCTGCTGTCCGGCAGTCAATTCAAAATCGATCTTTACATCCTTGGGAAGGTATTTTATACGGTCGATCTCTCTCTTTTCAGTCCAGAGAATATTCTTCTTCACCAATCCCTTCAATTGCGCATCGGTGGCGCCGGATTTCTTGAGGAGTTGGGGCTTCGTAACTTCTCCTTCCGTCTTGAGAAGATGGAGATAGCTAAGCAATAATTCCATTTGCTTTGGCGCGCCCTTCCATTCGTTGAGGAGTGTTGAAAGCTTTTCTTCGTCATCGTATTCATGATTCAGCGTGACGAAGGTTTCCCTTCTTGGAGTGTAACCTTTCTTCAATGCTTCCCATACGTGGCAAACCTTCTTATTGATAAGCCTGCTGATGACGGGATAGGTATGCGAAGAGTCGAGGATCTGTTGTACTTCTGTAAGTCTTAGTTCCTTCTTGATCAGGAGTGCTTCGGCGACGAGGTATTCATCATGGTCGAGAGCCGAGAAATCATCGCCATACTCTTCATTGAAAACAAGAATGGTTTCGCTGGAGAGTTTGAAATGCGATGGAAGCGCGGCGGCCATCACATCTCCTTCGGAACACATGTAATAATTCGCCATCCATTCCCAGAGCTTCAATTGCTCCTCGAAGACCACTGGCTCTTCATCGAGAAGATTGAGAATTTCCTTCGGCTCAAAATGCAATGGGCGTTCATCATGGATTCGCTTCACGATGCCTGCATACTTCTTGTTCTTTCCGAGATTCACTTCAACTCTGCAGCCTGGCCGCAACGAACCGGCCATAGAAGCAGGAACCGACCACGTGTAGTTCTTCGGGAGATTCAATGGAATGATGATCTCCGCGAACAGCGGCTTCGATGGGTGATTTGACTCAATGCCCGGGTCGGTATGAGGATCGTGACTCATGGAATTGTAAAACTATTGATTAATCTCCTGATCCGATCCAGGAGGCCTTGTACTTGATGAGAGTCGCTTCCATTGCACCATACACGCGTTGTTTTAATTGATGCATGTCTGCGATTGTGAGCCCGTCGACGGGAATTTCCTCGAGGTAAACAATGCGCGAAACTCCGGGATTGAGAGAGAAAATGCTTTTGTAGTGCATGCGATTGTAGGCATCAAGGAAGAGCACAGGTTTTATTGGCGTATTCGTTTCAATAGCGAGACGAAATGCACCGTTGTAGAATTCCTTTAGAGGCTTCCCGGCCTTGTTGAATGTGCCTTCGGGAAAAACCATCACAGAAATTCCTTTCGAAATGATCGAACGCAAAATGCGAATACTATGCGAACGGTGCTCTGAGCTGCTGCGATCAACGGTTACGATGGCGTTGCGGTAGATGAAACCGAAAATGGGAATGGCGCTCATCTCAATTTTGCCTAATGCACGCACTGGCTGACGAAATGCCTTTGGCAGAATCGCCGCGTCGAGCCAGGAGATGTGATTGCTCACGAAGATGTATTGCTTCGTAGGATCATGAGGAGCCTCATAAATTTTTCTGTGAAAAATGAAGATGAGCGGAAACCAGATGTCCGCCCAGAGTGAGCAGAGGCGATAGATCATATTGCCGCCGCGTATCCTACCGAAGAAACTTGAAATAATTACGAAGGGAAATATCAGGAGCATCAATGCAATGAAGAGAATCACCGCATAGCAGACATAGATCCATTGCAAAGGCTTCAGCAGGATGCGCATCAATTCCGGTTTTTGAATTTGCTCTCATCTCCCGGGCATTCGCAGGTCCAGTCTGTTTCGAGGTCGATGACGGTTATCACCTTTGTCTTGGTATCGCATTGTCCGAACACGATGCGTACGCGTTGGTTGTCGCTCGTGATGCCTTCCAGTGCATAACTCGGGCAGGGCTTGTCCTTGAGGTCAGATTTGCGGTAGTTGATCTTGCCTGATTCCATTATCTCCTTAACTTCTTCATCGGAAATCTGCCGGCAATCCATGCGGCATTTCGCATGTTTGGTGTATTCTATGAAGGAAGTGCGACGGTCGAAGCCCCTGTTGCGATTGACATCTTTTACATCATCTTCCCGCTGCGCGTTCTTGATAAGCAGCAAGGCAAAGGCCATGAGGAGGACGATGAGGAACGGAAGCCACTTACGCTTTTTCAATCCAAAGACGATTAGTTTAATTAACTAATTAATTAATTAGCTAATTAGCTAATTAGAGTGTGGAACGTACTGGACTCGAACCAGTGACCCCTACTCTGTCAAAGTAATGCTCTGAACCAACTGAGCTAACGTTCCAAATGAAGGGCGAAGATAATTAACTAATTAACTAATTAACCAATTAGTTAATGGTCCAGTCTATAATCTCATTCGTCCATTCCTTACGGAATGGGGTGACGATACGAATATAATTATCTGTGTATCCTTCCATCATTCCATTTTTCTCATGGCTTTCGAACAACACTTTCCTCGTCTGTCCTTCGTGCTGACGGGTGAAGTATTGAAGCTTTTGATATGAAAGGTTGCGGAGAATCTTGTTTCGATCGTGACGCACGTTCACCGGTACTACGGGACCGAGCCCAAGTGCATGGGTATTATCGCGCTCGGAATAAGTGAACACATGGAAATAAGAAACGTCCATGTCGTGGAGGAAGTTGAAGGTTTCTTTGAACTCTTCATCTGTCTCGCCGGGAAAACCCGTTATCACATCAACCCCGATCGCGCAATGAGGCATGAGTGTCTTGATGAGTTTCACTCTCTCAGCATACAATTCGCGGCGGTAGCGGCGGCGCATCAATCCGAGAATCTTATTGCTTCCACTCTGTAATGGTATGTGAAAATGCGGCATGAACCTGTCGCTGTTCGCCACGAAGTCGATTATCTCATTGGTGAGAAGGTTGGGTTCGATGGAGGATATCCTGAACCTTGCAATACCTTCCACTTTTTCGAGTTCCTTAACCAGTTCGAAGAAGGTTTGTTGCCTGGCTCCACTGGTATCCTTTCCGAAATCACCAAGGTTCACACCGGTGAGGACGATTTCCTTTACGCCTTCTTCCGCGAGTTTGCGGGCGTTTGCCAGTACTCCATCGATGCTGTCGCTCCTGCTTTTTCCGCGGGCCATGGGGATGGTGCAGAATGAGCAGTTGTAATCGCAGCCGTCCTGCACTTTCAGGAAGGTGCGGGTGCGGTCGTTCACCGACCATGAGGAATGGAAGTCCTTCACCTCGTCGATGTCGCAGCTACAGATCCTTGCAGAATCTCCTCTTGAGTATTCACGGATGTGCTTCGCGATATTGAATTTCTCGGCTGCGCCAAGCACGAGGTCCACGCCCGGAATCTCTGCGATCTCTGCAGGCTTCAACTGGGCGTAACATCCCGTAACCACCACCATGCTTTCGGGAGCCTTCCGCTGGATCCTGCGCACGATCTGTCGGCACTCCTTATCGGCATTGTCCGTCACCGAGCAGGTGTTGATCACATACACGTCCGCAAGGTCATCGAACACCTCCGGTCCCGGGGCTACCAACGGCCGCTC
>CBINHQ010000053.1:0-10007 GCA_966250475.1 uncultured Chitinophagaceae bacterium | reverse complement strand
CCATGCCTGTGGTTGCATTGCTTCCGCTTGTCTTCTTTCCATTGCTGAAGATTGAATCGCTTAGCGAGGCCGCAGCACCTTATGCTAATCCTGTAATATTTCTCTTCCTCGGTGGATTCATGCTGGGTCTGGCGATCGAGAAATGGCAACTGCATAAGCGAATCGCCCTAAATATTGTTCGACTTACAGGCACGAGCGGTAACAGGATCGTGCTTGGATTCATTCTCGCCACGGGATTGCTCAGCATGTGGCTAAGCAATACAGCGACCACAATGATGATGTTTCCCATTGCGCTGTCCGTGATTCATGTGATGAAAGAGAATGGCAACGGAAATGGAAACATCGCTAACTTCTCTCTAACCATTATGCTCGCCATCGCGTATGCATCAAACTTCGGCGGCATTGCAACGATCATTGGCACTCCGCCAAACGTGGCATACGTGAATCACATCAATGTGAAGTATGGATATTCGATCTCGTTCATGGACTGGATGAAGCTTTGCATGCCGATCGCCATCCTTCTATTGTTCGCACTCTATTTCGTCATGGTAAAATGGCTGTATCCAAATCATATTGAATCGAGCCATGCAACAAGGGAACACATTCGGGAGGAAGTTGAAAAGCTGGGCCCTCTTTCCAAAGCGGAGAAGCGTGTGCTCATCATCTTCATCTCAACTGCAGTATTGTGGATGGCTCGGGGACTCATCAACTCAAGCCAGGACTTCATCCGACTTGATGATACTATCATTGCCATCACATGCGCCGTCTCGTTGTTCATTTGTCCGTCAGGTAAGGAAGATGAGGCATTGCTCGAATGGCCCGATACGAACAAGATGGCCTGGGGGATTCTGCTACTCTTTGGCGGAGGCATTTCCATGGCGAATGCGTTGGAGAAAGTTGGATTGATCACAAACCTCGGTCATTGGCTGGCATCATTTTCAGGCAATGCTCTTGTGCTCGTTATTCTGATCTGCATTGTTACAATCTTCATCAGCGAAGTAATGAGCAACGTGGCGCAAGTGATCGTTTTCGCACCCGTGGTTTCGTCGATGGCTGATGCGCTTGGAATAAATCCATTGCTGCTCGGAATCCCAATGTCGCTCGCCGCTAGTTGTGCTAGCATGCTGCCGATGGGTACGCCTCCCAACGCGATTGTATTCGCAAGCGGTCACATTCGACTGCATCACATGACACGAGCCGGATTTGTAATGAATATCGTCTCAGTAATTTTGGTAGTTCTGATCTGCTGGCTGATGCTACCCATTCTGGGGTTTTCCAATCTTAAGCTCTGAGGTTAGAACTTCGGACAGTTCAGCTTCTTCATGTTAGGATCAGTATACTTCCTGATGAAGATGAGTGAAATCTCAATGCCACCCCTCGAGTTGGAAGCAGGCTTAAGAGAAGATGTATTCACGTCGTAGGTAGCGCCAAGATGCCATTCGCCGAATTCAATTCCCATGTAGGGAATGATGGCATCGCCAAACCTGTACCATGCGCCGAGATATACGTTTGTGGGATTCTCTTCGTCATTGTTTACATTGAGTGAATATGCACCTCCAACCATGGTGTTCTTCGCCTTGGCTTGCATGCTGTGATTAGCCGCAACGTGCACATAGTTGTAAGTGCCCACCGGAATTCGTCCACCCGCCTGGATGGTTGTTCTGGTGTCGAGTACATAATTTCCACCCTGGAAACTTTCCTTCGGCCTGTTGATGTGGTACATTGATGCACCAACATAAAAATTATTGTAGCCGTTAGTTGATCCATTGTAGATGAAACCAGCGTTAACATCCACATAGCTGATGTTGATTTGATCCTTGCTGAAGATTTCGCTTGTCACTCCTGTGAAGCCAAAAGGAGTGAGCTGGTCCTGAAACTTCAGGTTTGTCGTATTCAGCCTTTTGTTAGCGTATGTCGCCTGGAAGCCGGCTCCCAGTTGATGGTATCCATCCTCATCGAGACCCTTGTGATATGCAAGTGAAAGTCCAATATAATTATTGGTAAGCGCTCCATCGCCCGCACGGTCTGTGAAGCCCATGATGCCCACACCGAATTGATCGTAATCAGGAATCCTGTTCTTCATGATGCCCATGTCGTATGAAACCGTTGCAGTAGTGTAAGCATTACTGATAGAAGGCCATTGGTTACGATAGTTTCCGGCTACACGGTACACTCCGTCAAACTTACCCGTCATTGCCGGGTTGAGAGTGATGGGTGAAGCGAAGAATTGGGAAAAATTAGGATCCTGGGCAGTTGTAATCGTTGCCAGGAAACAACAGAGTGCAAGGGTCGACAGCAGTTTTTTCATCACAGCAATTATGTTTTTTCACTGGTCTGACAGAATAAATAACCGGGATGTCCTTTTTAAAAACGTTCCTGGCTTACTGAAATTGCTTAAGAAAGGGTTATTTATGGGTCCAGACGCGAAACGGGAAAGTACAACAATTTTTAAAGTCGGAAAAATTTCCACCTTATTTATGACAGCCATTTAAGGGAAAATGTTGCCTAGATCTGAACCTTAGTGCCATAGGCGAGATCGCCCGCATCGCCGAGTCCGGGCACGATGTAACCCTTGGCAGTCAACTCATCATCGATGTCGCCACACCAGATGGTGACCGAAGGGTCCTCTCTTTTAACATATTCAATACCAACTGTGCAGGCAATGGCGGCCACGATGTGGATGTCCTTTGCCCTTCCTTCAGCCTTCAGGTGATGAATAGTTTTGACGAGAGATGAACCTGTTGCCAGCATGGGGTCGCTAACGATAAGGATTCTGTTCTCGAGGTCGGGGCAGGAGATGTAATCGAGGCTGATCTCGAAGCTGCCATCCTTGTTGTGTTTGCGGTATGCGGAGATGAACGCATTATCGGCCTTATCGAAGAAGTTGAGGATTCCCTGGTGCAGCGGAAGTCCTGCGCGGAGAATGGTAGCGATCACTGGCTGTTCCTGCAACACCTTCGACACGGCAATGCCGAGCGGAGTTTCTACCTCCACTTCCTTAAAGGGCAGCACCTTGCTGATCTCATACGCGGCGATTTCCCCGATGCGCTCGAGGTTGCGCCTAAAACGCATGCGATCATTCTGTACCTGCACGTTTCTGATTTCACTGATCCAGTTGCTTACAAGACTGTGTTGCTGACTCAGGTTTATGATCATCTTCCTAAATTAAGTGCATTGGGCGGCAATTCCAACAAGAGATCAGTCTCAAACCCGGAATTGAACTCCCAAATTGTAATTTTGACGCAAATTAAATCTTTAACATCGAATGGAGCAATATGGAGGGTGATGATTCCCGTCAGCTTTCCTTTCCATTCCAACTGATTTTAATATGGTTTATCGCGCAATCGGGTTAATGAGTGGAAGTTCACTCGATGGCCTTGATATAGCATTCACGGAGTTTCATGAGAACGGTGGAAAATGGACCTTTCACATCCTCGAGGCGGAATGTTATGATTATCCTGAAGAATGGACGGAGCGATTGAGAAATGCGACCTCGCTATCGGCTCTCGACTACCAGTTGCTGCATGCGGAATACGGACATTATCTGGGCGAACAGGTGAACAGATTCATTCACGAGAAGAATCTTCACTATAAAGTCGCGCTGATATCTTCTCATGGTCACACTACATTTCATCATCCCGAAAAAAAGATGACAGCGCAACTCGGAGATGGAGCGGCTATTGCGGCTGAGGCCAGGCTGCCGGTGATTTCTGACCTGCGAGCAATGGATGTGGCGTTTGGCGGACAAGGCGCGCCGATCGTGCCAATAGGGGAGAGAGTTCTCCTCAGCCAGTATCATTACTTTCTCAACATTGGCGGGATTGCAAATGTCTCCGCGAATGTGAAGGAATACATCGCCTTCGATGTTTGTGCGGCGAACAGGGTACTCAACATCCTTGCGAAAGATCTTGCAAAGGATTACGATGCAGGTGGCGAATTAGCTTCGAAAGGAAAGATTGACCAGGAGCTTCTCGACAAACTGAATTCCCTGGATTATTACTCCAAACCTTGGCCGAAATCTTTGGCCAATGAGTTTGGAACCGAAACGGTGATGGACATCATTCGCGAGCGTGGTCTCGACCCACACGATTCGTTAAGAACCTATGCCGAACACATCGCCTTGCAAGTTAAAAATGCGGTTGCACGCCTGCGTGCCGGACATTCGGAAGAAAACCAGGAAATGCTGGTAACTGGCGGTGGCGCATACAACAGTTTTCTGATGAAGCGGTTGAAGATGCTGCTCGGTGAACTTGGCGTGGCAGTAATGGTTCCAGACGAAAAGCTGATCGAATTTAAAGAAGCGATGATCATGGCTTTCATCGGCGTGCTTCGTTGGAGAGAAGAATACAATGTACTGTCGTCCGTGACGGGTTCTAAGCGCAACAGTGTGGGAGGTGCATTGTGGCTGGGTGTGGATGGATAATCAAAGTCCAAGCACCTCCCGCAGCCTGGCATAACCGCTCCTGCTAACGGGTACCTTGGTTCCCGACCTCAGTATCGCAACATGACTATCCTTTTCATACGGATCGATACGTGTGATCTGCTGCACATTGATGATATATGAACGATGAGAACGCACGAAATGCTGCTCATCCAATGTGTCCTGGAAGTGCTGCATCGTTTTACTCTTGAGAAAGTAACCTTCTTTGGTATGAATCTTCACAAAATCATCAGCCGCCTCGAGGTAAAGAATCTCATGCACCGGAATGATCTTGATCCTCGCGCCGTTCTTCACCACAATTCTGTGGCTTTGTGCCGGTGAGAGCGAAGCAGTGTCGAGCAAATCTTTCGTCGGTGTTTCGCTTACATTCGATCGCTGATCCACCCACTTCTTCACCGCTTTGTCGAAGCGCTCCTGGTCGAAAGGCTTCAACAGATAATCTACAGCATGCGCCTCAAAGGCTTTGATCGCGTATTCATCGAAAGCAGTAGTGAAGATTATCGAGGGAGGAGATTCTATCAACTCAAGCATCTCGAAGCCGTTGATCTTCGGCATCTGGATGTCGAGGAAGATGAGGTCTGGTTGATGCTGTTGTATTGCCTTGAATCCTTCGAAGCCATCATTACATTCTTGCACCAGCACTAATTCAGGATGCGATTGCAGGTATTCCTTCACTATGCTGCGAGCCAGGGATTCATCATCAATAATTACAACTTTCATTGCTTTTCATTTTCACGTTCATCACTCTCATGCGATTCCTGCGGAATTCGCACTGTGGTGGTAAAGATATTTCCTTCAGCCTTCGTGTTCAAAAGATCGTTTCTTCCAAACAGCAGGTAGAGTCTTCGCTGCACCGACTTCAATCCGAAACCGGTTCCTTGCTTGGGCGTGGAAGTCTCAGGGTCGAAAGGATTCTTAACCGTAACGATCAGATCCTTTTCATCTCTTGAAGTCTTTATGTTGATCACGGTCTGACCGATGGTGTCGTATAATCCGAACTTGATCGCGTTCTCCACGATAGGCTGCAACAGCAAAGCGGGAATTCTCAAATCATCTGCTCCGTCTTCGGATGTAACTGTGGTGTCGAGCCTGTTGCCGAAACGAACTTTCTCAATTTCGAGATAGAGTTGCAGGTATTGCAATTCCTCTCTTAGATTAACCCATTGCGTCTCTTCCTTCTTCAAAGTTCCTCTGAGAAAGTCGGATAGTTGTTGCACCATCTTCCTTGCTTCCGCAGGTCGGCTGCCAATGAGCGCGTTGATGGAATTGAGACTATTGAACAGAAAATGCGGTTGAAGCTGCTGTCTTAGCTTGAATAGTTCTGCTTCCTTCGCATACTTCTCAGCATCTGCCTTGCGTTGCTCGTTCTCTTTATGTTCTACCGATGTCTGCCAGAGCACGCTCACCATCGTCACGTATCCCAGCAGCAGGAATGCAATGCTGAACCTGATGGGAATGGATTTATCCAACAGAACATCATAACCGGGATAATGATCAAGCGAGAGGCCGAGCAACCACTTCGCCAGCAACAGCCAGATGATGCTGAAGAAAACGCACCATGCAAAGATGTTGATTAGCTGCTCACGCTCGGGAAGGTAATACCGGAGCGTGTTCATGATGAGAAGGCAAAACAGCAGCAGCAATCCGTTGCTCACGAGGCTGTCGATCACTGCTTCCTTCCAGGGCAGGCCAAACCAGTTCAACACCATGGCGTGGTCGGCAAAGAAGACCAGCCAGCAGAGGCCGAAAATTATCTTTATGGTTCTGACCGATAGGGGTGATTTGCCCATATTTGAAAGCTACGCCAGTTGCAGAAGCTGGTGAGTTTGCGTGAAGAAAATGTTTTCCGCCTTCTGGTTTACAGTGTAGATGTATGCCTCGGCATTATCCTGTTCTTCAATCCTGCTATAGAGCTCCGCACCATCGATTAGTTCGGATAGTTTATAAAGCTCACTCACGTTGATAAACTTCCACTGCACGAGTTGATTCTTTCTGTTGAGAAAGGATTCTTCCGCCTGCTGACCGATGGACTGTGCTTTGCTGAATGCTTCTTCCTTCGATGAGGCGCTCACTAGCCTGAGCTGTTCATCAAACTGCGATACATGATCGCCATCGCCACAAACAATGCGAAACACGATTTTTGAAAGATACCAGCCCATTGGATTAATTATTTAATTTGGTAATTGGTTAATTAGTTAATGAGATCAGAAGCTTTTTATTTCAATTCCTCCAAAAATTACAGTTCCCTTGAGCACGAGCACTTTTGTGGGTGTTGTTGTTATCGGAGGCATTGAACGCTTATCCTGAATGCCACCGAAAATGGTTACGGCTTCTGATCGGATGCTCCAGTGCGAAGGCACAACGAGTGTGGCTCCTCCGAAAATGCTGGTGAGTTCAAGCGTTGCCTCATGATCCATGTCGGACTGGGCAAGATTGATTTCCGATCCGCCGAATACATTCACAACGTCGCCGCCTTTGAAGTTCTTCGACAGCACGATCTTCTTCGATCCACCGAAGATGGCCGTGGTGTTGATGAAGTCATCCTGACTGTAATGGTAACCATCGTCGGCATTCTCTACTTCGTCTGGATTACCTTCTTTGCGTTGGTAGTAGCGTTCCCTGCAACTGAGCCTCTTTGGACGAAGAATGAAGATCAATCCCAGTAAGATCAGGATCGTAGGCCAGATGAGATTTCGCAGCCTTCCTTCGAAATAGTATTCATTCACGAGGAAGAAGGTGCCGATGATCACGGGAATGAACCATCCTGCTGATCTGAAACCGTGCCTAGTCCAATGAAGAAGCCGATTGCAATCAGCAACATTTGCCATGTAAACAGCCATGCGGGCATGACCATTCCCATGTTTTTTGCGAGGGCGATAAGGCCGATAATGAGCAGGAAGGCTCCTGTCCAGATATGGCTCCTGTTATCGCCGGGAGGTCCGCCTCTCATTCTCCTCCTCTCAAGTGACCTGTTTTCCGCATCATTCATCATTTCAATGTGGTGTTTAAAAACAAAAATATAAGCTATGTCTCCGCATTGCAAGCTTGCAAAGGCGATCGAGGGTCAATAATCGGTGAATGGCCGGAATATGGGGGTGAATTGGAGGCCGTTAGGGCTATTGCTTCACAAACGAAAACCTATCTCCATCGAAAAGACCGCGGTCGCTGAGTTTCAAGTGCGGAATAACGAGCAGTGCCATGAAGGAAAGCGTCATGAAAGGAGAGGCCAGGGTAGCGCCTGCTTCCTTTGCAGCCCGGTCGATGGCGGCATATTGTCCGGCGACTTTGTAGCCATCCTCATTGCTCATTAAGCCTGCAACCGGAAGGGGGACGACGAGTTCAGTGTCTTGCGTGGAAATGCTAACGCCGCCTTTGTGACCGATAACGAGGTTGACGGCTTTGCAGATGCTTTCATCATCCACACCAACTGCGACGATGTTGTGACTGTCGTGTGCGACCGAAGAGGCAATCGCTCCTAGCTTCAGGCCGAAGTTTTTTACGAACGACTTTGCAACCGGCGCATCTGAATAACGGTTTACGACAACGATTTTGAGGATGTCGTTTTCAGTATCGCTAACAACGAGTCCTTCAGATGTCTTAACCGGAAGGTCCAGATTATCGGTGATGAGTTGTCCGTCTTGTGCGCCGATTACGGGCATGGTTGCATTACCATTCCAGCGAACTTCAAAGTCGCTGGGAGATTTTCTTTCCGTATTAAAATTATTGATGACGGAAGATTGCGTGGTGTTGATGAGGCTCTTTCCTTTCTCCGCTACGAGGGTCCCGTTCACGTAAGTCCTTTCCACTTTGAATGATTGAAGGTCCTTCACTTGAATGAAGTCGGCGGGATCGCCTTCGCGAAGTGTTCCGACCTTCATGCGATAATGCAGCACGGGATTTAGACAGGCGGCTTTCAGTATCTTGAAGATGTCGATGCCTTTCTTCACCGCCCTCGCACAGAGCTGATCTATGTGACCTTCAACGAGGCTGTCGGGATGTTTGTCGTCGCTGCAGAACATGATCATGTCGGGATAATCGTTCAGCAGGGGAATGAGAGCTTCGAAATTCTTTGCTGCGCTGCCTTCGCGGATGAGAATCTTCATTCCGTGTTGAAGTTTGCCAAGGGCTTCTTCCATGGTGAAACATTCATGGTCGGTGGAGATTCCTGCATCGATGTATTTTTTTGCATCCTCTCCCATGAGACCCGGGGCGTGACCATCCACTGGCTTGCCGGCGTTCTTAGCGGCATCGATCTTGGCTAGCACTTCCTTATCGCCGTGAAGTACGCCGGGGAAGTTCATCATCTCGCTGAGGTAGAAAATGTCTTCGCTTGCAAGGAGCTTCCGCACATCCTCGCTGTCGATAGCTGCGCCAGCGGTTTCGAAAATAGTTGCGGGCACACAACTCGGCGCACCGAAGTGAAACTTGAAGGGAACGGTCTTGCCGTTTTCAATCATGAATTTTACTCCTTCCACTCCGCACACGTTTGCTATCTCGTGCGGGTCGCTGATGGTGGCAACCGTGCCATGCACTACGGCAAGCTTTGCAAACTCCGAAGGCACAAGCATGGAGCTCTCCACGTGCACGTGGCTGTCGATGAAACCGGGCATTAGGTATCCTGCGCTTGCATCTACTTCTTTTAATTTGGTAATGGATTGAATCTTTCCATTAACCACGCTTATCTCTCCGGGATAGATATCTTGCGCGTGCAGGTCAACGATATTTCCTTGTATGGTGAAGCTTTGCATTTTATAATGATAATTTGAGCGACGAAAGTAATTATTCCTTCTTGTCGTATCGATAAAGATCCGGCAGGCTCCAGTTGAATTTTAAGGCCATCAACCTTATGACAACAATTGAAATGATGCAGGTCGAATCCACCACGGCTGTGGGAAGATTTAATTCGCGTAGCAGGAAGTAAAGCAGCCCGCCCAGAATGCAGGCAGTGGCATATATTTCTTTGTGAAAAATATGTGGGATCTGGTTCAGGCATATATCTCTTGCCATTCCACCGAAACATGCGGTCATCGTTCCAAATGCGATGCAAAGTCCGACCGGGAAATTAAACTCGAGTCCTTTGTGGATACCCAGCAGTGTGAAAAAGCCAAGACCTATGGAATCGAAAAGCTGGAGAATCCAGTCGTAGTTTTTGATCTTCTTATAAAACATGATGGCGATGCCTGCGCTTGCGAAAATGCAAATGCTGTAGAGGTTTGTTCGCATCCAGTTCACGGGATAGTCGCCGATGATCACATCGCGAATTGTACCACCTCCAATCGCGGTAATGAAGGCGATGATGAATATTCCAAGGATGTCCAGCCGCTGCTGCATGGCTGCGAATACCCCGGAAATGCTGAAGGCTACCGTACCCATTATTTCGAGGATGCGGAAAATTTCAGAATTCATTTGCGATGAAATTTGTGCTGCGTGGAATATTTGACGCAGTAATGTGAAGGTACAGAGAAGGGTAGCCCGAGACAATTTTCATTTACATAAATTATGATGGTATAAGAATTCGCACCAACCGTCCCTATGGGACGGGGGAACCCTCCGGGGGGAACGCGTT
>CBINHQ010000052.1:0-10088 GCA_966250475.1 uncultured Chitinophagaceae bacterium | reverse complement strand
ATCTACACTCACGAATGGAGTCTTGCGAAGAATGTCGATTGCCGACTCCATCTTCGTTGAAGGATCATTCTCCACGTTGAAGACCACCTTATCATCCAACACCTCTACCAATGGCTTCTTCGATTTCACTGTTACTCCTTCCATTGCCTTAGCTGCGGCCACCAACTTTATCACGCCCATGTCCTGGGTCTCCCCGTTGTGCTCGAGTTTTGTGGAATGATCCTCATATCCCAGGTGACTCACGACTACGTTGTAGCTTCCCGTATCAAGCGAAGTGATTTTGAATGCGCCCTTGTCGTTTGTGTAGGTTGTCTTTATCGGTTCCACTCCCTTCGATCCAAACACACTCACCGTGGCATACATCAGCGGTGCATTTGTGCTGTCCTTCACCACGCCATTCAATGCTCCGCCCTTCTGGCCAAATGCGGTTGAGAAAAGTATCGTGCACAACAGGCACGCGATCGAGTTGGTTATGGCCCTCTTCATAAAATCAGTTTATTGGTTTAATACGAAATGAGTCGTAAGTTGGAATAATCTGATTTCAGGTGAGTGGGTAATATGACGAATGGATTAACTAAAGGAGGGGTGGAGGGATGTGTGAAAATTTTAAGAAACCTGATTGGCTACTGTTCCCACCCTTTGGCGGATTTCCCTGGCCACCGAGGCGATGAAGTTGAATTGATCAACGATGGGTTTAAGTTCCATCAGCTTAAGTCTGGTTTCAGTCTGGGTATAGCCCTGTTCGAGTTCCTTCTTCCTTGTGTCGACGAGCTCATTCATCTTTTCATCGAGCAGCCTGCTTACTTCTTTGGGCGGTGTGCTTACCTGTTCCCCTTTCGTGATCTTTATTGATTCGCCGAGGTTGTTATTAATCTCCCGGCAAATCAACCTGAAGTCTGAAGAGTTGTACTTCTCCGCGAAAGGAAGGTAATGGGCAAGTGCGGCAATGTGCGAGTTAAGCACGTGATTCAACACTACTAGTTGGTGATACTCCTTGCTGTTTCGTTGTTTGATTCTTGGTTCATCCAACATTCGCGTAAATGCTTCGGAAAAGTTTGCAAGGGCAACGTATGCAGCCTTCCTGCTTAGTCTGAAGTCGAGGTCGGAATAAGCATTTCCGGTGAATGCGGCAGAGGTTTGTTTGAAGTATTCGCGGCTGCTTTCGAGGGCGGATGAAAGGTGTTTCTGCATTTGGTCCTGCTCCCATGTGGGCACGAGTAGCAGGCTGGCGAGAAATGCGATTGCCGAGGCGATCGCCGTGTCCACAATGCGGTCTTGCAGTATCATCTTATAATCACCCTGGTTGAGCAGAGAGAACATGATGAGGATGTAGGGAGTCATGAAGATCACGCCAACGAGGTAATTCGTTCGCATGAAGCTATACGAACCAACCATGAGGACGAGCATCCACACAAACAGCATCGTGCGGTCTTTGAAGAGAAAGAGGATGAGCACGCCAAACAATGCGCCGGCAATAGTGCCGATGAGTCGTTGGAAGTTTCTCTTTCTTGTAAGGCTGAAGGTGGGTTTGAGAATGACAATAATTGTAAGCAGGATCCAATAGCTATGACCGATGGTGAGCGCCTTCGCGAGAAGGTAGCCTGCCGTTGTGGCGATGCTCACTCTGAGTGCGTGCCGGAAAATGTTTGATTCAATGGTGAGATTATCGCGCAGCAATTTCCAGCTGTAGACTTGTGGCGTGAGAAACTGCTTGTAATCTGTTGGTGCCTCAGCCGACTCGGCCTTCTCCTTGTCGTACTTCGAATGGTGGTGAAGATTGTTGATGCGAGCGGCCATGTCCTCGATTGCCTGCAACACCTTTCGCGCCATGATCAATGCTTCGAGCGTTTCCGGCTTACGGTATTTGTTCCTGAATTCATCGAAGCTGGCTTGCAGTTCCCGTAGCTGCTCCTGCATCTGCACGGGTTCACGGGAAGCCCTGCCCGACATCACGGCGAGACCGATGACATCCAACTCGGTCGCCATAGAGGAGATCATGTTGCTAAACTTGCCGAGTATTCCTGACTCGCCGAAGTTGCGCTTGAGCGAATTGTAATCGTAAAACGAGGTAGTGGATTTTTCAAACAGATCGACAATCTCAATGAAGATCATCACGAGTGTGCGGCTGGTAGTTGTTGACTCGCGTGTGATGTGTCGGCTTTTGAAGATCAGTTCCCGAACCAGGTTTTGTTTCCGATGTACATCAACCTGTGCCTCCATCAGCCTGCTGTACACTTTGTCGAATTCAACTCCGATCTGGTAGAATGATGAACGTATGCGCAGGTATTCCGCGGTAGCGATGATGCAATCTCCCAGTGCTTGTTGCGGTAAACGATACGGCCGAACTGAATGGAGGATGAGACTAAGCAGCGTGTACCATGCCGCGCCTGCAGCCATGATGAGAGAATTAGTAATGATGCCATGCGTGCCACCAATTCTTCCAATAACAATAGCCATTACGATGAGTGCGGAAAGACCAATGCCATTAACTCGTTCGCCATACACCGCGATCATGCTTGCTCCAAAGCAGGCGAATGCGATCCAAATGCCAAGTAGCACTTCATTGTTTGCAATGTAGCCTGTGGCAAGCGCCATGAGGAAGATCACACCAATGCAGGCAAGCATTGCATTTCTGCGATGATGGATCGGACCTGGGCCATCTGCCGGACTCACCATGATGCTTCCAAGCGCCGCCATGATTCCAGCCGAAAGTGAACCGAAATAACTCATAACGATCGCAGGCACTAGCGCACCGAAACAAATCCTCACCGCTCCGGCGAGGTAATAGTTGTTGATGAAGTTCCGGTATTCCCTGATGTAATCCATTCCTTTAGCTAAGCTAGCTAATTTGACCGGCTGAATAATTTTAAGCACGTAAGAAAGGCCGCCACAGTCTAATTCTTAGAATGCACAAACAACGTTCCTGCAAGGAAAAATTTCGTGTGGATTTTATTCCACGACCATGTTCGTGGGTCAGTGTAATTGGATAAGTGGAGAAAAAAAAGCCACCGCCAGGAAATGGCGGTGGCCAGACATTGTTCATCAGATTATCTTAATGGAGCAACCCGGTTAGGCGAAACCAACCGAAGGTTTCCATGAATTATCTGTAGATAGCATGAATACCTCCTTTTCGTTTGGTGAAAAATAAAAATACAAAAAGGAGGAGAATAAAAAAGTTTTATTCGCATTAAAAACCATTAGAATTTCCGCTTTGTGAAATTATTTTGAATCGCCTTGAGCGGGATCAACATTGCGACCGGTTTTTTGCGCTGTATCCTTCAATATTTTCTCCGCCTCTTCCTGATCACTGGCTGTTGGCATATCCTCAATATTTCTACCTTCGCGCAAATATTCTTCTGCGTTCTTGTCTTGCAAACTGCCTCGTTGCGTTTCAGGCGTGGTTGATGTTTTTTCTTTCTTTTCCATCTTTCGTTTTAGAATAAACTCACAAATTCGAAGCCACCTGCTTTGGGGGGAAAATTCTTCCTGATTTTGCTCCATAACTGCACTACTCGGTGGCATGATTCGTGCGCGAAATTCATAGACACGCAGATGAATTAACGAAAACCTATTGCCATGAAAAGAAATGAAAATCCTTATGCGCTCATAACCGGTGCGACAAGTGGAATTGGATATGAGTTGGCCAAATTGTTTTGCGCCGATGGATACAATCTCGTGATAGTTGCCAGAAGTGAAGACCGGCTTCAGCAGGTGGCTCGTGAGTTGAGTTCAAATTATGATGTAAACGTAATACCCATTGCCGCGGATCTCTTCAGAAAGGAAGCCGCCAGAGAGATTTATGACCAGGTAACGGATGAAGGCATCACGATAAATGCACTTGTAAACGATGCCGGTCAGGGTGAATGGGGATATTTTAAAGACACGGACCTGGAGCGGGATCTCGACATCATTCAATTAAACATTTCTTCATTGATTTCACTGACAAAGTTCTTCCTTCCTGCAATGCTTGAGAGAAACGAGGGAAAGATACTCAACCTGGCATCGCTCGTATCAAACTACCCCAGCCCGTTACTTTCTGTGTATGCGGGAACAAAGGCATTCGTGCTTTCGTTCTCCGAAGCGCTGAGGTATGAGTTGAAGGACACCAACATTACCGTAACAGCGCTTCAGCCCGGTGTTACCGATACCGATTTCTTCTACAAAGCAGGACAGGAGCAAACGGTATCGTATCAGGACAATGAACTCGCCGATCCTGCCAAGGTGGCTAAGGATGGATACGATGCATTGATGGCAGGAAAGGACAAGATCGTTTCTGGCGGTAAGAACAAAATTCAAGTAGCCATGTCGAATGTAATGTCCGATCAGCAACTCGCGGGATCGATGTACAAACAGAACGCACCCGCTAACGAGATCAAGAAAACGCATAGCGATCACGATGCTTCAGTAAGAGAAAGAGAGATGATTGAGAGGTCAGGCCATACTTATAAGGGTAGGGATCTGGCGCATGAGAATGGGGAGATGGGAAGGGAGAATAGAGTGATTTGATGGTGTTATGAGTTAGATGGGAGATGAGAGATGAGAGATGAGGGACTTCAAGTTAAAGACTATTCGATTCTCTAAACAAATTTATGGACTAAGACCCTCATCCCTCATCTCCCATCTCTCATCCATCTCTCATCTCTCATCTCTCATCTCCCATCCCCCATCTTTACTCCATAACCTTTTTTTCGTCCCTCATCCTCTTCTCAAGTACAAACGTTCCAAACGGAAGCACGGAAGCAATAAACGCAAGCACATACCATCCAAAACTCTTATTGAGAGCGGATTTCACTTCGAAGGCCATGGCCAGAAAGGCAACGAATAAAATTCCGTGAATCCAGCCGGTATAGGTAACTACCTGTGGCAGATCGGCGAAATATTTCAATGGCATTGCGATGCACAACAAAAGCAGGAAGGAAATTCCTTCTGCGATGGAAACGATGCTGAAACGTGAAAGTAGCTTGTCAGTTTTCAAGATATTCAGATTAGATTAATAATTTACTATTTGTTCCTCGATGGTATCGGGAATTTCTCTCCAGCCATATTGCTGGTCGCGGAGCTGTGGTTCGAAGCCAGCCTCGCGGATGGCATCCTGGATCGTTTTGTAGGTGAACCTGTGCGGAGCTCCTGCCGCGCTCACCACATTCTCTTCGATCATGATTGAACCAAAATCATTCGCGCCGGAATGTAAACAGATCTGTGCAGTTTGTTTTCCTACTGTGAGCCAACTCGCCTGGATGTTCAGCACATTCGGAAGCATGATCCTGCTTAAGGCTATCATTCTGATGTATTCTTCCGGAGTGGTGAGATTATGCACGCCGCGAATTCTGGCAAGGAGTGTGTCCACATCCTGGAAGGTCCATGGAATGAATGCAAGGAAACCCTTTGCGCCATCCGGCTTGCGCGATTGCACCTCGCGAATCTTTACCAAATGTTCGAAGCGTTCTTCGATAGTCTCCACGTGTCCAAACATCATCGTGGCTGAAGTCGTGATGTTCAACTTGTGTGCCTCGTGCATGATGTCGAGCCATTCCTGCGCTCCGCATTTTCCTTTGCTGATAAGCCTGCGCACGCGATCTACGAGAATCTCTGCACCAGCGCCGGGAAGAGAATCGAGTCCGGCTGCCTTTAACTCCTTCAACACTTCGCGGTGAGTTGATTTCTCCAGCTTAGTGATGTGAGCCACTTCGGGAGGCCCGAGGGCGTGGAGTTTTATCTGCGGAAACTCTTCCTTTAGTTTTCTGAAAGTGTTTGTGTAGAAATCGAGACCCAGCCCGGGGTGATGTCCGCCCTGGAGAAGGAGTTGATCACCGCCATATCTCAAGGTTTCTTCAATCTTCTTTCTGTATGTCGGCAGATCGGTGATGTATGCTTCGGGATGGCCGGGTATGCGATAGAAATTGCAGAACTTACAATTCGCGATGCATACATTCGTAGTGTTTACATTTCTGTCGATCTGCCATGTAACTTTTCCATGGGGAACCTGTTTCTTGCGAAGTTCATCAGCAAGAAACATCAGGTCTGTGAGGGGAGCCTGGTGGTACAGCATCACCCCTTCTTCAACGCTCAAATGCCCAAACTCGGCAGCTTTCTCGTAAAGCTTTATCAGTTCATTGCTCATTCTGGTGGCAAAAATACAGGTTAAGCCGGGTAACTGCGTATCGCAATTCATTACAATAACACAAAAATGGCCCGTCGGTTTTGCATGGCAACCTTTATTGGTTAAATTTAATTCAATGGAATTGCATCATTCTCTGGTCTTTTTCAGTCTTATTAGGAATGTAGCCAATATGATTAAAAACACCCGCCTAATCATCCTGTTTTCTTTGTTCTTGTCGCTTGCATACACCGGTAAGGCACAAGAGGAATTTATTGAGCCACCTTCGAAACTGGTCAGCAGCTTTCCTTTTTTTCAGTTGACTGGTGGTATAGTGATTCTCAATGGGCAAATTGATGAGCATCCCGACACGCTGAACTTCATACTCGACAGCGGAAGCAGCGGCATCTCGCTCGATTCCACCACGGCTTCGGAGCTGAAGCTCGTACCCGAGCCATCCGATAAAACGATCAGGGGAATCGCGGGAATCAAGAAGGTGGGATTTCTGTACGACAGGGTGCTAACGCTGCCTGGAATGAAGATCAGGGAACTGGACTTTCACGTGAATGATTATTCCATTCTCACTGCAGTGTATGGTATCAGGATCGATGGCATCATCGGCTACTCCGTCCTTAGAAGGTATATTGTTAAGATTGATTACGACAGCCTGAAGATAGAGTTCTGGACCAAGGGCACGATGAAGTATCCGAGAGGCGGTTATCTGTTCAAACCAATACTCACTACTCTGCCGGTGCAGTTTGGAAGGGTGAAGGATGGCACAACACGTACGACAAGATTTCTTCATGATATCGGCGCGGGAGTTTGTCTGATGCTTTCACGCGATTTCGTCGAAGACAGTACAATTCTTCACAGGAAGCGCAAGCTTTACGCGAAGGAAGGGGAAGGCGTTGGAGGAAAGATCGACATGCACCTGAGTGTGGTGAAGGAATTCAAGCTTGGTCCTTATAAATTCCGGAATGTGCCCACTTATATTTTTGAAGATGAGTATAATGTTACTTCCTATCCCTACCTTGGAGGGATTATAGGAAATGATTTGCTGCGAAGGTTCAATGCCATCATTAATTATGAAAAGCGCGACATTCACCTTACACCGAATTCCCATTACAAGGATCCGTTCGATTATTCCTATTGCGGCATCGAGTTGTATCTGATCGAAGGTCAGATTGAGGTTGGAGATGTTGCCAAGGGGTCACCGGCCGAGGCAGCTGGACTGAAGGAGCAGGACATAGTGGTTGCAATCAACAACAACTTTTCTCAAAACCTCAATCAGTATAAGATCGCCTTGCAGGCACCCAATGAAAAGATAAAGATGATCGTGAGGCGGGATGGGGAGCTCCAGATGATCGAGTTCCGGGTGAAACACATCCTCTAACTGTCCCGACGAGTCCGTCGACTTGTTTCAAATATGGTATTTTTACAAACTTTAGTTTGAACCCGCTGTTATTTTAGTATGATAAAATTTGAAAGATTTACCCTGGCGAATGGGCTGAGGGTTATTGTGCATCAGGATACCTCAACCCCCATGGCGGTGATGAACATCATGTACGATGTGGGTGCGAGAGATGAAAATCCTGAAATGACGGGATTTGCTCACCTGTTCGAACACCTCATGTTTGGAGGTTCGGTGAACATTCCGAATTTCGATGAGCCACTCCAGATGGCCGGAGGGGAAAATAATGCCTACACTACAAACGACCTTACCAATTATTACATACAGGTGCCGGCTGAGAATCTTGAGACTGCTTTCTGGCTGGAGAGCGATCGCATGCTTTCGCTCGCATTTAGCGAGAAGAGTCTCGATGTGCAGCGCAAAGTTGTGTGCGAGGAATTTAAGGAGCACTACATCGCAAAACCTTATGGCGATGCGTGGCACAAAATGCGTCAGCTCGCATATACCACTCACCCGTACAGGTGGATGACCATTGGTAAAGAACTTTCTCACATCGAGGAGGCGAAGCTGGGCGATGTGAAGGATTTCTTCCATAAATTTTACAGGCCTTCCAATGCAGTGATGGTGGTTGCAGGAAATGTAACAACGGAGAAGGTGAAAGAACTTGCCGACAAATGGTTTGGCGAACTGCCGGCAGGAGAGAAATACCTGCGCACGATTCCGCAGGAGCCGTTGCAAAATGCAGAGCGAAAACTCGAAGTCAAGGCGAACGTTCCGCTTGATGCGTTTTACAAATGCTGGCACATTTATCCAAGGCTTGATCAGCGATACTATGTTGCCGACCTGTTGACAGACATTCTCAGCGGTGGCGGTTCTTCGAGATTGTTCCAGTCTCTTGTGAAAGAAAAACAACTTTTCAGCAATATTGAGTGCTATCACTTTGGAAGCACGGATGCAGGACTCCTTTGCATTGAAGGAAAACTTGTGAAAGGCGTGAAGATGAAGGACGCTGAAGCCGCGGTGGAAGCGGAGCTTGAAAAGGTGAAGAGCGAGCTAGTCACCGAAGAGGAATTGCAAAAGGTGAAGAACAAGACGGAAAGCATGATGGCTTTTGAAGACATGAGCGTGCTCAACAGGGCAAACAGCCTGGCGTACTACGAGCTGCTTGGAGATGCATCGTGGATGAATTTCGAATTGCAGAAATATTCCAAGGTGACCACCGAGGATATTCGCAGGGAGAGCAAAAATATCTTCAGGCCTGAAAACAGCAATACATTATACTACTACTCGGGAAATTAAAATGATAGAGACTACGCAGAAATTAGAAAGAAAGATTGCGCCACCGATTGTCGATGCGGTTGATATGAAGTTGCACCTGAAGCCGTATACAAAGATTACGCTCAACAATGGGGTGGATGTATATGCGATCGATGCAGGCGCAGAAGAGGTGATGTCGCTTGAGTGGGTGTTTTACGCGGGAAACTGGTTTGAATCAAAGCCACTGGTGGCAGCGACTTCGAATTTCCTTTTGAAGAACGGTACTTCAAGACTGAACGCCTTTCAGATTAACGAGCACTTCGATTATTACGGTTCTTATCTCAATCGCGCTTGCTATAATGAGACAGCAACGATTTCGCTACATTGCCTTACCAAGCATGTGGGTGAATTGTTGCCGGTGGTGAGAGAGTTGATCGTAGATTCGATAATGCCGGAAGAGGAGCTCTCCATCTACAAGCAGAACATGAAGCAGCGTTTGAAGGTGAACCTGAAGAAGAATGAGTTTGTTGCAGGAAGATTAATCGATGCTTACCTGTATGGCGAGAATCATCCTTATGGCAAATACAGCAAAGAGCAGGACTTCGATGCGTTAAATCAGGATGAGCTAATAGAATATTACGATAAGTATTACCGCAACGGAAAATGGGTGATGTTCGTAGCTGGACATCTACCCGCCAACCTGGAGAGTCTATTGAATGCTTACTTCGGCGACCTTGCCAACAACGAGGTCAATGAAGGAGTCATCACCCCGGAACGTGCTGCTGAAAGAAAGTACAGAATAGAAAACGACAAGCAGGGTGTACAGGGATCCATACGCATTGCACGAAATTTTCCAAACAGGCATCATCCCGATTTCCTGAAGGTGCTTGTACTGAATAGCCTCTTCGGCGGATTTTTCGGATCAAGGTTGATGAGCAACATCCGCGAAGAAAAAGGGTATACCTACGGTATCCACAGTTATCTGCAGAATCATATCCATGAATCGGCATGGATGATCAGTACAGAGGCAGGCAAGGATGTTTGCGATGCTACGATTACTGAAGTCTACAAGGAAATGCAGCGACTGAGGGATGAACCTGTAGGCGAGGAGGAATTACAACTTGTGAGAAACTACATGATGGGTTCCATTCTAGGAGACCTCGATGGTCCTTTCCAGATCATTTCAAGATGGAAGAACATCATCCTGAATGGACTTGATGATAATTATTTCTACAGATCGATCGACACAATCAAATCCATAAAGCCTGAAGAATTGAGAGAGCTTGCAAGGAAATACCTGGTGCCGGAGGAGTTTTATGAGCT
>CBINHQ010000051.1:0-10161 GCA_966250475.1 uncultured Chitinophagaceae bacterium | reverse complement strand
GTTTAGAGCTTGGGATTTGGGTTTAAAGGTTTAAGGGTTTAAGGGCTTGGGAGGTGGGTTTAAAAGTTTAAAGGTTTAAAAGTTTAATTAGACACCTTGATCCCAAGACCCACATCTCACATCTCACATCTCTCATCCCCGACCTTCGTCAGGGCAGGCTCTCATCCCCGACCTTCGTCAGGGCAGGCTCTCATCCCCGACCTTCGTCAAGGCAGGCTGTCATCCCCGACCTTCGTCAGGGCAGGCTGTTCCCTGCTCCCTGCTCCTCCCTTCACCATCCCGGCTGATAATACTGGTACGTCAACACAAACCCCACAGTTATCCAAAACAACAGCAACGGCACGAAACGAAGCGGTGAATAATGATATGCGCTGGCGTGAAAGGCTGCCATGGGAATCATGGCCATGATCCAGTTTTCGAAAGTCTCGCTGGTGTTTACGAAGGGAAGCAGCAACGCAGCAAGCAGGTAAAGCAGCATCAGGCTCCAGCCCTTACGGACATTGATCAACATTCTGCGGAGATTGTCCTGCACATAATAGCCTCCGAGGAGGAAAGGAAGCATGATTAAGAACACACTTCCTGCCAACCAGGCCGATTGCTTCAGGGAAGGAACTCCCAGCGAAATTACCGGGGTGAATGCGGCCCAGGAGAATTCATCATTTATGAAAATATAGATTGCGTAGAAATAAAACGGCGTGGTAATTCCGAGAATGCAAAGCAGCCACTCATTTAATCTGAACGGGCGCATCACCGCGAGCGCCAACAGTACCCAGATAATGAAGATGAGAGACGAAACCACAAGAAACCCCGAAATCCCCAGCAACAATCCCACATTGAAGATCGTGCTCTTCGCATCCTGCTGATTGTAGATTCGGAATAGTCCCGAAAGTACAAGTACGAGTATTGTGTTGATTAAAAGAGGAGAGGAGAACTGGTTCCACTCCGGTAATAAAGAAGTGATCAACAAGTAAGCCATGCCCGGCAGGTAATTCGTGCGGTTCATCATTCGCTGGCTGTTGATGAACTGCGTCAACATGATTGCCTGCAAAAACAGGAATGCGAATGCGATGAGCGAAAAGATTGCCGGAAACTCTTCGCCAGTCGGAGCAAGGAATTCGATTATGCCCTCGTAGAGAATGCCATCGCTATCCCTGACAATTGGCGGTCGGGGAGAGGTGAACATCGGCAACTTGATAAGCACGCCGAATACCAGCAGCAGCAGTATGTTGGCCGGGTTTTTCTTTTTGAATATTCCAATCACGGATATGGAGCTTAGTTAAATTCGATCTTGGCGAAACAAATATAGTTTCTATATACACAAGGAACGATTATTTGACGCGAGCTCACCTGTTTCGCATATTTTGGCATGAATTCATAGCCCTTATCGAGGTTTTTCAGCGTAGGACTACGATTAATCTTTCCATCGGGAGTGATGCTGTAATCATTCAACAACTGAACCCTTCTCTCCATATTGTTGAAGAGAATGTGCAACTGCCCTCCTGTGTTCATCACCTGGTACGAAAGCATATCATCGGTATAATCCTCGAACTGCTCTTTCGCGATGACGTTTGTCCATTCGGGTTTTCCATTCTTGTCGAACGACATCAGCATGATGTTATCCGCCTGGTATCGCACACTCTGCCTGTCGTTCCAGCGGTAGCTTCTCCAGTAATAACTGTTGTAATAAGGAGAGTAGCTGTAGAAATCTCCGGGACGCAAGTAAGGACTGTAGAGATAGTTCCAGCGATTCCATGTACTACCCCTGGTCACGGTGTAAAATGCCTCGCTGCCGATCAGGAATCCCCCATCTCTTCGTGTGATTATGTTGCGGATAAAATAATCATTGAACGCCATGCGAACGGTTGAGTTTCCTCTTGCTTCCCTTCTCAGCTCATCGGGGAAGGTGAGCGTGTCTTCCAGTATCGGCTGATTGGTGGTCTTATCCCAGATGTAGAAATAATAGCCATCCGTGTTTCCTCTCCTGGTTTTGTAATAGAAAGAAGTGAGGAGATATCGCTTATTGTAATTATCTGGTTTGATGTGAATTTCGTCGAGATAGGTCTTCTCGAGATTGAGCGGGTTCATGCTGAACGAATCCGCCATCGCATATTTCAATACAAATGCGGCGCTGCCGATGTTTTCGTTGTTCACCCGATTTCCTTTGATGAAGATCAAGTCGCCGTCGTTGTCGAGATGAAACTGGTCGAGGAAGTCATCGTTGCGGTCTTCCATCGGCATGGAGAGCCTGCTTTGCTTGAGCAGGGTCAGGTTATCATCAAAGAGTGACGTCGTGATCTTATAATTCTTTCTGTTCTTCGTGTTGATCTTGAAGACGATGATCTTACTCTTGTCTTCGCTGGAAAGTACAGTGTAGATCTGGTTGCTTGCGGCAAACCCGATCTGGGTGGTGTCGAGTTGCACTACATCACCGATCTTATTGCCATTGCCATCGACCTTGGCGGCCATACAATACACGATATTCTTCTTCTGATATTGATAAACCAAATAAACAAAATCACCATATGGGAATACATCTACATTGATCACCCTGTCATTTTTTGGAATGTATTCCTGTTCCACTCGGGCGACTTGCACCATGTCATTATCTAGTACGGAGATGAAACTCTTGCCCCTGATGTTCTTATAGATGAGGAAATTTCCGCCCACTTTACCAGCTATCTCGAAGTTGAGCCTGCGGGAATCATCCCTCTCGGGCTCTGAATACACGATTTTCTGGGCACATAGAGGTACAGCGAAGAAAAGCGAGAAGAGAAACAGTAACATTTTGCCACGAATCATAGAACCTGAATTTTTCTTTTTAAAGTTACAAGTTGCCTGCCAAAGGAGGAACTTTATTTACAGCGGATGCTTGTATTCCCGCAATTACATGAGAACGGATGAGAATTCTTAAAAGTTGCATCCAACTCCTCGCTAATGCCTCAATGAAGAATGTGGGCAATAGATTTAACATCTTGTTCGTTGTATTACGTTTTTGACTATACCTTTGCAGGCTACCCTTCGGAGTAGCGGGCTATCCAAGAGTAGCAAGTTTTCTTTCGGAGTTAAGTTAGAACTGCGTTCAATAATCATTAAGTGAAAGCACCCACCAACAAGGTAACTGCCGCAGGACTCCTGATAGCCCTTGGAATCATCTTCGGCGACATTGGCACTTCTCCGCTCTACGTGTTCAACGCCATCATCAGTGGCAGGGAAGTGAATGAGCAACTGATCATCGGGACGCTGTCATGTATCATCTGGACACTAACACTTCAAACCACGATAAAGTATGTTATCCTGATCCTCCGGGCGGACAACAAGGGTGAGGGTGGCACTTTCGCTCTCTATGCCCTCGTGAGGAGAAGGAAGAAATGGCTGGTGGTTCCCGCAATGATTGGTGGCGCAGCCATGCTTGCAGACGGGATCATCACTCCTCCGATCTCAATCACTTCCGCGGTAGAAGGCCTCGGAGAGTTTCACGCCTTCGAAGGGATGCCAGTCGACATTATCATGGTGATTGTGCTGATAATTCTATCACTCTTCTTTTTCTTACAGCAATTCGGAACCGCATCGATAGGCAAATTCTTCGGACCTGTGATGGTTGTGTGGTTCACCATGCTTGCGGTGCTTGGTGCATACCACATATTCGACGACCTCACAATCTTCAGGGCGCTGAGTCCGACTTACGCCATAGATTTTCTCCGCACCTATCCGCAGGGATTCTGGCTGCTGGGCGCCGTCTTTCTCTGTACCACCGGTGGTGAGGCGCTCTACAGCGACCTTGGTCATTGCGGAAGGAAAAATATTCGCGTATCATGGATATACGTGAAGTTCTGCCTCCTGCTGAATTATTTCGGCCAGGGTGCATACCTGATCTCGCACAGGCCAGGTCTCGTCATCACACCGGAGACCAGGGCTTCGCTTGGCATCAACGCGTTTTACGACCTGATGCCGGAGTGGTTCATCATCCCCGGTGTGCTGATAGCCACCACCGCGGCCATCGTAGCCAGCCAGGCCATGATCTCAGGCGCTTACACGCTCATAAGCGAGGCCATGCGACTAAACCTCTGGCCCAAGCTCAGGATCAGGTATCCGTCGGAGGAAAAGGGGCAACTCTTCATCCCCGCCATCAATCTCATGATGTTCATAGGTTGCTGCCTTATCGTGCTTCGTTTTCGTGAATCATCCAACATGGAGGCAGCATACGGTCTCGCGATCATCGTCACAATGATCAGCACCACGATTCTCTTCGCGAATTATCTCGTGCTTCATCGGGTGAAGCCTATATGGATATACATCTTCCTTGGTTCATATCTCATTATCGAGCTTGGCTATTTCGTAGCCTTGATGAACAAATTCGTTCATGGAGGATACATCACGCTTCTGATCGGCGGACTGATGCTGCTGGTGATGTACGTATGGTTCCGTGCGAGGAAGATCAAGAACCGTTACGTGGAATTCGTAAGAATGGAACACTACATTCCCAAGATCCAGGAATTGAGCAACGACCGTTCCGTCCCCAAGTATGCCACGCATCTCATCTACCTTACCAGTGCGAACAATCCAAAGGAAATAGAGCATAAGATCATTTATTCGATCCTGAACAAGAAACCCAAACGCGCGGATATCTATTGGTTCGTGCATGTCGACACCATGGATGATCCCTACACCTGCGAGTATAAGGTCGAACACATCATTCCAAACGACATCATCCGCATTGACTTCCGCCTCGGGTTCAGGATGGAGCCAAGGATCAATCTCATGTTCAAGAAAGTAGTTGCCGACCTTGTCGCAAACAAGGAAGTGAACATCATCAGCCGCTACGAAAGCCTCGCGAGCAGCAATACCGTGGGCGACTTCCAGTTCATGGTAATGGAAAAATACCTCAGCCAGGACAATGAGCTTCCCTTCATCGAGCGAGTGATCATGAAACTGCATTTCTGGCTTAAAGAACACAGCCTCTCCGAAGAACGTGGCTTCGGGCTCGATGCCGCAAACGTTACGGTAGAAAAGTTTCCGCTGATAGTAGCTCCGGTAACCAATCTCCGCCTGAAGAGAGTCGAGGATTAATTAACTAATTGACTAATTAGCTAATTAGTTAATTGGATGGTAATCTTACTATCGTAGGTTTACCTAGACCAAATGTTAAGAATCACATAATTTAGCTCCTTCAGTTTTACAATATCCACCAATATCCGTCGTATATGTATAAACCGATGACCATGAAAGTAAAACTCTACTCTTCCCTCCTTCTTCTCACAGCTCTTATTCTCTTCTCCTGCCGTTCGGCGAAGAAGATGTATGAAAAGGGTAACTATGATGAGGCAGTTGAGTTAGCTGCCAAAAAGCTGCAGAAGAAACCCAACGATTACGAAACAATCGATGTACTCCGGAACGCATACCGTTTCGCAGTGGAGGATCATGAAAATCGCATTCGTAACAATTCGGAGAGCAACAACGACCTGCGCTACGAATGGAATTACAGCGAATATGCGCAGCTCCAGCGTCTGTATGAAACCATTCGCCGCACTCCTTCGGTATACGACGTAGTGAAGCCTACGGATTATTCTTCCGAGCTCACAAGGACACAGGAGCTGGCCGCGAGTGCACGATACGAACGAGGCCTCGCGCTGATGGATAATGGTGATAAGAACAGTTTCAAACAGGCATATTACGAGTTTCAGAAGGCTCTTGCTTTTATGCCCGGAGATCTGATGCTTCGTGATAAAATGGATGAGGCCTACCAGGCGGCAGTCACTAATGTAGTGGTGATGCCTGTAACCAGATCCGGATTTCAGTTCAGCTCAAGCAATCCTTACAATTATTCCAACTTCGACCAGGAGTTGATACGCTACTTGTCTAACAACAATCGTCATTCATTCCTCAGATTTTACTCGCCTTCACAGGCAAACGCAATGAGGATTCGCACCGACGAAGTGATTGAGCTTCGCTTCAACAGCATTGATCCCGGACGTTACATGGATCAGCGCTCGACATACGAAGTAAGCAAGCAGGTGGTGGTAAAGGAGATTGTGCATAAACCCGACTCAGTGACTAAGGAATACGCGACGGTTCACGCAAGGGTAACGAAGACAAAAAGAGTTCTCAAAGCCCATGGCTCTCTGCAGGTAGTATTCAGAGATTACCAGGATCGCAGAATGTGGAGTGATGCATATGTGGGAGAGTATAACTGGGTAACAGAATTCGGGAACTTCACAGGCGATGCGAGAGCGCTCAGCGCAGCAGACAAAGTGATCGTGGATCAAAACGAACACTTTCCTCCCGATGAGCGCGATATTATCCAGATCATCATGGATGAAGTGCAGAGAAAGGCTGAATGCGGGATAATAGAGTATTTTTCCGGGCGAAGTTTTTAATTTTTAATTATTAATTAGTTAATTAATAAGGAGTCCAGACTATTCTGGTACTCGGAGAAGGTGGAGAGGTTATTATGCCCTCCACCTTCTATTGTTATTAGATTGATGGAAGGAATTTCGTTCTTTAGCCTTTTCGAATTTTTGTAGGGAATGGTTCCATCTTTCGTTCCGTGAAATATGGTCACCGGCGCCTTCACCATTTCCAGATAGAGATAGTTGGGAAATCTGTACTTCGAAAGAATGGATATTGGATACATGAATGCAACTCGCTTCATCACCGAATGTATGTCGTAAAAGGGTGCTTCCAGTATGAGTTGCCTGCAATCCCTCACCGATGCGAGGTAGGATGCTATTCCAGTTCCGATCGAGTATCCGTAAATGATAATGCTGTCTCTTCCAAATTGCGAAGAAGCCAGACTGTAGAGAAGCTTCGCGTCATCGTACAATATTTCCTCGGAAATGCTGCCGGTCGATTTTCCAAAACCGGGATAGTCCATCAGCCAAACCTCGTAACCGTGTTGCGTGAATGAACTTGTGAATTTTGCGAATTTTTCATTGTTGCCCGCATTGCCGTGGAAATACAATATCACCCCGCGGCGAATCGAATCGGGAACTGTGAGTTGAAGAATGTGAATGTTCTTTTTCTCGTTTACTTCAAGGTTCACCTCTTCGAATGGCTGATCAATCGCCATTGCATAACTCTTGTCGAGTTTTACGGGATGAAAGATGAGCCTATCCTGCAGGTAATACAAGGCAATTCCACAGATCACGTACGCCAGGATGAGGTAGCCTGACCAGTTGAGGAGGCGTTTTGTGCGCATGTGCAAATATATGGAGGGGAGATGAGCGATTGTCGTGTGAGTAGGGGTCGTTGATCGTTGACCGTGGACCGTATACCGTTGACCGTATAGCGATGAGGGATGAGAGATGAGAGATGAGGGCCTTCAATTCTCAATCGATTTGATATATCAAAAAAGCTTAAAACCAAAGACTCTCATCCCTCATCTCTCATCTGTTCACGGTCAACGGTTTACAGTCCACGGTCAACGGTCCACGGTCAACGACATTCCAACCGGCACAACCATCCCATTCCTATTCCTCCTAATCCCCTCGGGTATTCCTTCCAGAATTTCCTTCTTCAATATTTCAATCAAAGTCTTCTTCATGAAGTCGCGATGAACTACGATGCTCACCTCGCGCATGGGGGCTGGGCGGCGGAAATGCTTGAGTTGACGTTGCTGGTTCTTTGTCAGTTCTGCGACCGCGAGCTCGGGAAGTATGGTAACACCATCGGTTAGTTCCACCATCCTTCTCAGCGTTTCGATGCTGCCTGCTTCGTACTCAAATGAATGTCCGGCCCGGCCCGCCTTCTTCAGTTCGCAGAGATTCATGATCTGAGAACGGAAGCAATGTCCCTCTTCCAGTAGCCAGAGATTCTCGGGATTAATTTCCTGCGGAAGAACATATTGTTTCTTGTAATCGCGGTTCTTCTTCGAAACGTACAGCAGTAATTCCTCGTAAAACAACACCTCTTCGCGGATGCCGGCCTCCTGCAGGGGGGTGACAAGAATCGCTGCATCGATCGATCCGTTGCGCAATCCGGCCACGGCCTGATCAGTGATCATTTCCTGCACGATCAGTTTCACGCCGGGATAGTTGGTTGCAAACTCCTGAACGAATAGCGGAAGGAGATAGGGCGCGAGTGTGGGAATGATCCCAATCTTCAACTCTCCGCTCACGATGCCTTTCTTCTTATCAACCAGTTCCTGCAATGCATTTCTTTCTGCCAGCACCTTCTTCGCCTGTGCAATGAATTCTCTTCCGGCTTCCGTGGGAATCACAGGCTGCTTACTCCGGTCGAATATCTTCAATCCAATTTCCTGTTCCAGCTTCTGTATCTGCATGCTCAATGTAGGCTGCGTCACGAAGCAGTGCTCCGCTGCAGTGGCGAAGTGGCGGAAGCGATCCAAGGCCAGCAGGTACTCGAGTTGGGAGAAAGTCATTTTGGGCTTAGGAGTTTAAAGGTTTAAAGGTTTAAGGGTTTAAGAGTTTAAAGGCTAATTCGGTTCTATGAGTCTTCCCCACCCATAAACTCTTAAACTTTTAAACCCTTAAACCTTATAAAGGAAATCTATGTAACCATAAAGTTAATCAATTTGATTTATCAACTAAACTAAAGGAGATTTGCCTTCCAAGATTTAAAGACAAAAACAAAAGGTATGAGCGAAGAAAAAAAACTAACTACAGCCTCTGGAATTCCCTACTATCATCATGAAGATACGATGAGCGTGGGTCCGAGAGGTCCGCTGCTGTTGCAGGATTTCATTCTCCACGAGAAAATGGCGCACTTCAACCGCGAGCGTATCCCCGAACGCGTGGTGCATGCCAAAGGTTCCGGCGCTTACGGCACCTTCACCGTTACGCACGATCTTAGCAAGTACACCCGCGCCAAATTGTTTAACCACGTAGGCAAGAAAACGAAAGTTTTCCTGCGCTTCTCCACAGTTGGCGGAGAGAGAGGATCGGCCGATGCTGAGCGCGACCCACGAGGCTTTGCGATCAAGTTCTACACAGAAGACGGCAACTGGGACCTCGTTGGAAACAACACTCCGATATTTTTTATTAAGGATCCAAAGAAATTCAGCGACTTCATTCACACCCAGAAGCGCGATCCATACACAAACTGCAAGAGCGCAACCATGGTATGGGATTTCTGGAGCCTCAACCCCGAAAGCCTTCACCAGGTGATGTTCCTGATGACCGACCGTGGCACACCCTACAGCTACAGGCACATGCATGGATTCGGAAGCCACACATTCAGTTTCATCAACGCGAATAATGAATTGTTTTGGGTGAAGTTCCACTTCAAATCCCTCCAGGGCATTCGCAACTTCACCAATGAAGAAGCGGTGAAAATGAGGGGCGAAGATCCTGACCACGCGCAGCGCGACCTTGTTAATGCGATCGACAACGGCGACTTCCCCAAGTGGGCGATGAAGGTGCAGATCATGACGCAGGAACAAGCAAAAGCCTATAAGTTCAATCCATTCGATCTCACGAAGACATGGAGCCAGAAGGAATTTCCGCTTATCGATCTCGGAGAACTCGAACTGAACGAAAATCCGAGGAACTATTTCGCCGAAGTAGAACAGGCTGCTTTTGCACCCGCGCACGTGGTGGATGGAATCGGCTACTCACCCGACAAGATGCTGCAGGGAAGAATTCTTTCTTATCCCGATGCGCATCGCTATCGCCTCGGTGTGAACTACGAACAGCTTCCCGTGAACAGGTGCCCATTCGCCGTGAACAATTACGAGCGCGATGGATCGATGCGCCTCGATGGCAATGGCGGAAGCTCACCAAATTATTTCCCGAACAGCTTCGACAACATCAAGCCTTCGGCAGAATATCGTCAGCCAGCAATGGAGCTAGATTCAAATGTGGCCGACTGGTACGATCGCAACGGTGAAGGTGAAAATGATCATTACACGCAACCAGGAATCTTCTACCGCGAGACATTGAGCGAACAGGATAAGAAGAATCTTGTGAGCAACATCGTCGGATCAATGCAAGGAATTGAAGGACCAAAGAAGGATGAGATCATCAACCGCCAGCTCTGCCACTTCTTCCGCGCCGACCCGGGGTTGGGAATGGCTGTTGCGAAGGGGTTAGGAGTAAGTGTGGATATGAACGTGATGGCGTGATAGTTGATCGCTAACCGTTGACCGTATTTCGTTGACCGTTGACCGTATACCGTATACCGTTAACCGTTGACCGTTGACCGTAT
>CBINHQ010000050.1:0-10233 GCA_966250475.1 uncultured Chitinophagaceae bacterium | reverse complement strand
GATCCGGTAAATTTCAAAGTTGCATTCGCGTTGGCAGCCTCCTTCCAGTTCCTGTTCTCGAGCACGATGCGTGATGGTATGGCTGCAAACGCGAATGCAACTTTGAAATTTACCGGATCGATCCTGTTCAACGATTGCAGGTATTTCAATTGCTGGTTCGCACGGTAATTGTCTCCCATTTGGAGGTAAGCGTAAACCAGGTAATCGAGGCCGTGAATCTCTTCATCCCAATTGCCGTTAAGTCCCGCCTGCTCGGCATAACATCTTGCTGACGACACGGACTGCAAATTGGAGTTCACCGATTCTTCCCAAAGCCCAAGCCTTGTGAAAATATGTGAAGGCATGTGCAGCGCATGCGCAGAGGATGGCGCAACATCGGCATAATGCCTTGCCGCCTGAAGAGCCTTTTCGGCGAGCACAGGATTATCATACGTGTGAATGATATAGTGAACAAGGCCGGGATGATTGGGTTCATTGGGATAAATAGCTGTCAATATTTCTCCGGCTTTAATCTGCTGGGAAAATGTAGTGTCCCTCGGGTTTGCAGTCGCATCCAACGAAAGCGCATACAGTGTGGCAGCTTCCCGGTCATTTGGAAATTTCGCATGCAAGGTTTCCATTGCTTTCTCGAAATTGCGGCACCTCGTCATATGATCCTGGTTCTCGTAATCACGGAACAGTTCATAAGCCGCATTGATGTACGCGGTTTGTCGTTCATCATCCGATCCGATTTCTCTTGCAATGGTGATCGCCTTGTGCCCTTTCCTGAGTTCCTCCCCCGTGGGTGGCGACCAAAGCAAGTGAAAATTGCTCATCGCTACTCCCCAATACGCCATGGGACAACCCGGATCATTATCGATCACCCTTGCAAAAACCTTCTCTGCTTCGAGGTATTCAAATGAATGTAGCAGCGCCACTCCCAGTTCGAAATCATCCTTCACCGATCCGGAGCAGGCGATTTCGAATTCAACTTTTCCAAATTGTTGCTCGGAAGGTCCGCATTGAATGGAGACTCCCCTTACGAGATTCATCGAATTAATCGCCTCCTTTGAAGGTCGCTTGCCAGATTGTTCACATGAGAAAATTGCGAACGCGAGAATAGCGATCGCAGCTTGAGATAGCTGATTTTGTTTCATGACGAATGGTTTAGGTCTGTCAGGGGAGTGAGAGATGGAGGCGTCGAATCTCTTAAATTACGACAAATTTGAATTCTTCAGCAAATTGGCTAATTCCCTAATTTGCACACCTCGATTGATTTCTCAAAATACCATACAGCAGATCCTTGGCCGCATCGACATCATCGATGTGGTGGGCAACTTCGTGAAACTGAAGAGGCGCGGCTCGAATTACCTCGGCCTATGCCCTTTTCACAATGAGAAGACCCCCTCCTTCACCGTTTCCCCTTCGAAGGAAATCTATAAATGTTTCGGCTGCGGAAAGAGCGGCAACGGCATCAGCTTCGTGATGGAGCATGAGAAGTACAGTTATGTGGAGGCTTTGAAATGGCTCGCCAATCGCTACGGCATCGAGGTCGAGGAGACCTTCGTTTCCAACGAGCAGCGCGAACAGCAGCAATCCGCCGAAAGCCTTTACATCCTTAATAATTTCGCCACCGAATTCTTCGTGCATTCGCTTTTCGAATCGGAAGAAGGACAGGACATCGGCCTCAGTTATCTCAAAGAACGTGGGTTCAGGGAAGAGATCATTCGCAAATTTCAACTTGGCTATTCTCCCGAAAATGCACCGGGTGTGCCTTTCGGGAAGGTATTCGTCACCGCGGCGACGGCAAAGCAATACAATCCCGAGCTTCTTGTCAAGAGTGGACTTGCAGCCAATCGAAACGAACAGCTCGTGGACAATTACCGCGGCAGAGTCATCTTTCCCGTGCATAATCACAGCGGTAAAGTGCTCGGCTTCGGAGCCAGGATACTGAAGGCAAACGACCGCGCTCCAAAATACATCAACACTCCTGAGAACGAACTCTACATCAAGAGCCGCATTCTCTACGGCTCATACTTCGCCCGACAGGCGATAGATAAGGCCGATGAATGCCTGTTGGTGGAAGGTTACACCGACGTGATTTCTCTTCATCAGGCCGGCATCGAAAACGTGGTGGCTTCTGGCGGTACCTCGCTCACCCAGGAGCAGTTACGCCTGATTAAGAAATACACGAACAACCTCACCATCATCTACGATGGAGACGCTGCCGGCGTCAAGGCAGCCTTACGCGGACTCGACCTCGCACTCGAGGAAGGCCTGAATGTGAAGTTGGTGCTGATTCCCGACAACGAGGATCCGGATAGTTACGTGAACAAGGTCGGGAAGTCTGAGTTCGTAAACTTCATTGCGAAGAACAAGAAGGATTTCATTCTTTTTCAGCTTGAAGTCGCGATGAGCGAAGCCGGAAGCGATTCGAGAAAGAAAGCCGAAGTGGTGAACCGAATTGCTGAGACGATTTCGAAGATCAACAAGGCGGAAGATTTCACCAAGCAGCAGGACTACATACAACAATGCGCGCAGATCCTCAAGATCGATGAAGGAGGAATGCACGCGCTGGTGAATAAATTCATTCGCGATCGCATCGTTACTCAGGAACGCAAGCTTCCCTTCGAAGAAGCAAAGCGGCACGAGGAGAATGCAAAGAAGGCCGAAGGAACGGACTATGATGACGAAACCTTCACCCTCCTCTTCAAGGATGAACTGCAGGAAAAGGAAATCGCCAGAATATTGCTCGAGTTTGGCGCAAGAAAATGGAATGAGGAAAAACTGGTGGCCGAGCACGTACTCGAGGAAATGATGGTTGACGAAAACCTGATCGATAATCAGGAAGTGTTAAGGCTCATGCACGAGTTTCGAAATGCAATCCAATCAGGCAATCAGGAACTGGATAAAAACTATTTCATCTATCATCCCGATCAGCAACTGAGCGCGCTCTCCGTTTCATTGCTAAACTTTCCTTACGAAGAAAGTGAGAGATGGAAGCGCGACTTCAGCCAGTCTTCAGGCTACCAGAAGCGACTCTTCGAACAGGATTACAAAGACTTTCTGCGAACCATCTCGAGGGACAATGAAAAGGAATTATCTCATTTTTTGAAGATAGATGAGGACCGTACACATGAAGAAGTTGAATCCGCGATCAATTATCTCAAACTGCGAAAGATCAGGCGCATGCTTCTCGAAAATCAGATTGACATGGAAAAGCCACACACACCCGAGCAATACCAGATGCTGCACGGCGCACATGACCACCTTAAGAAAATGGAGATGGAGTTGACGAGAAAACTCGGTACTGTGATAATTAGATAATTAGTTAATTAGTTAATTAGCTAATTAATCAATTGGCTAATTAAACAACCGCGCTCGCACGCTTCTTCACCACCACTTCTTCCACAACTTCACCCTTCACAAAGCGCATTGCGCTCCATACGTGGTCGAGTTCTACGCGTTCGATGCTCTCGTAGCCTTCGCAGGTAAGCCTGTTCCAGCTAGATTCCCTGTTGAGGTCAGTCACGATCTTGGAGGTTGACTTCGGATAAGCAACCCAGAACTTGGAGTCTTCCTTGAGGGAAGGCATAACTTCTTTGAGGATGCCATTGAGCTGATTTTCATTCACCGCGAATACCAGTGCAAAATCGATTTTCCGGCTCTTGAGGAGCGGAGTCATGTTTTTTGCGAAAGATAATTTGCTGAATTGTTTCTCGATCGAGGAAGGCAAACCCTGAATTAGAAGATTTTTTTCGTCCGCCAGTTGCAATTTTTCGAAGACAGTTTGTGACATACTTAGAAAGAATTTTTAGGGGTTTCTGAAAATAATGCCCGGGTTCCGGGACCTTGATTCCCAGAGTTCTCATTAGCAGGGATTGCAAAGGTACGAAAAATTGGGGGGATGAGGAAGGTAAATAACGGAAAATCCCGTTTCAGGGCTGTCTGAAACGGGATTTCTTAATGATAATCAATTTGTTACTTTCCCACAGGCTTGTAATATTTCATCGCCTCGGGCAGGTATTTTTTCAACTGATTTATACGACTTTCCTCAGATGGGTGGGTGCTCAGGAACTCGGGAGGGGCATTTCCACCGCTCGCGGCCTGCATTCTCGTCCAGAGGTTGATGGCCTCCTGGGGATTATACCCGGCACCCGCCATCCAGATCATTCCGTAACGATCTGCTTCCAATTCGTGCTTTCTCGAGAAAGGCAGGAGAACTCCCACCTGCGAACCGAGACCGTAAGCGGTCAGGAAGATATTCTGTGTAGTTGAAGGTTGATTGGAAAGCGCCACGCTCAACGCCGTACCAAGACCCTGTTGGATCAATCCCTGGCTCACGCGCTCATTACCGTGATAAAGCACGGCATGCGCCACTTCGTGTCCCATAACAGCGGCAAGCGCAGCTTCATTTTGTGTGATGGGAAGAAGGCCTGTGTACACAACGATCTTACCTCCTGGCATGCACCATGCATTGGCGGCATCGTCCTGTACCAGATTGTACTCCCATTTATAGCCATCGATCAGGCTCGATTGGCCGATCTGGCTGAGATAGTCTGCAACGGACCGGGTGATGCGTTGCCCTACCCTTGTAACCATTTCCGCGTCGCGGTTGGACGAACTGCTTATCACTTTATTTTCTGAAAGAAATTGCTGGTATTGCTGCGCGGCCATTGACTGCAGCTCTGATTCAGAGACCAGCTTTGCCTGGTTTCTTCCCGTGATCGGGTTCTTTGCGCAGGCAACAATTAGAGCCGCACTGATGAATACGGCCAGTATACTCCTAATCATTCTCTAGAATTTTATATGGAGAAAAAACAATTCTTGTACCAATTAGCCAATTAGCAAATTAGTTAATTGGTTAATTATCTAATGCGACCGGCGTCTCTGTCTTCGCCTGTCGCGGTGCCTGAGGATGGGTACTTTGCTTTCGGCGCCCTTCAGCAGGCGGCCGATGTTTTTCTGATGGGTGAGGATTACCATCAATGCAACAGCGATGGCAAACACGCGATAGATGTGATTCTCTACATTGAAGATCACAAGTATGAAGACGGGGAATGCAATGCTGGCGAGAATGGAACTCAACGATACGAATCGGGTAAGGTAAAGCACGAGTAAGAACACTCCTGCGCAACTCAATGCCGTCCAGGGTGAGATTCCCACCACGATGCCAAACAATGTCGCAACACCCTTTCCTCCCCTGAACTCGGCCCAGATGGGAAAAATATGACCCACCACGGCAGAAAGCCCGAGGATGATCTGAAAGTTGAGGAATTGTGTTTCGCTATCGAAGTATTGAGGAAGTAAGAATGCAAGTTTAACTGCGATGATGCCTTTGATCATGTCAACGATCATCACGATAGTTCCCCATTTGGGACCAAGTACGCGGTAGGTATTCGTAGCGCCCGCGTTACCGCTTCCGTAATTCCTGATGTCGATGGAAAAGAAATGCCTGCTCACCCACACAGAAGTGGGAATGCTGCCTATCAGATACGCCAGAACTATCATCAGTAGTTCATTCATAGAACGTTGAGTTTGAGTTGGGAAACCAAAGGTACTTAAAATTGAGGGATTATTACTCCCCCCGGGAAAAGGTTTAAGGGTTTATGTGGGTTAAGGGAGAAAAACACTAGGTTTAAAGGTTTAAGGGTTTAAAGGTTTAAGGGTTTAAAAGTTTAAGGGATGAAACAGTTTTGAAATTACTCAGGATTTCCGAACTCTAGTGTTCAATTAAACCTTTAAACTTTTAAACTCTTAAACCCAACTTCAAACCTCAAACCCCAAACTTACTTGTAGTATCTCAAACACAACCAGCTCTGCCTGGTTGTTCTCTCCGCAAATTTGAGTAAGAACGATTTGCAGAGTTGGTCTATTGTTGTTTCATCTTCCAGCAGGAGACCACTGAGTAATAGTACGCCCCTCGGGTGTAGTAATTCCACGAGCGTGGGAAGATGCGCTTCTATCACATTACGGTTGATGTTGGCGAGAATGACATCATACGTTTGCTTCACTGAAGGAAAATCGGAATGCACGAGATTGATGTTCCTGCATTCATTATTCGCGATGTTTTCCCTTGCATTGGCAATGCTCCATTCGTCATTGTCGATTGCGACAATTTCTGTAGCTCCACACTTCTCCGCGAGTATGGCAAGTATTCCTGTGCCGGTTCCGAAGTCGAGCACCTTCTTTCCACTGAAATCGATCCTGCCCATCGATTCGATCATCAGGTAAGTTGTTGCGTGATGACCTGTACCGAAACTCATCTTCGGAGTTATGACGATCTCGTGCATCACATTCTTAACCGGAGGATGAAAGTTTGCCCTGATGGCTGCAAAGTTTCCGACGCATACGGGTTCGAAGCCTGACTCCCACTGCTCGTTCCAGTTGACGGGCTTTATCACCTTCAGGGAAAATTCAACTCCAAACTTCGCCGCGATTTCTTCGGTGAATTCTTCGTCGTACTGATCTGCGGGGATGAACGCATTCAACCTGTCTTCATTCTCCTCGAAGCCTTCGAAGCCTATATGCGCAAGTGCTGCGAGCAACAACTCGTTCGTTGCCGTGCCTTCCCCGAATTATATTTCGATGTAGTCCTTCATTGAAGAAAGAACCCCGGAAGCGCCGGGGTTCTGAATTTATTGCTGTCTGTCTTCTGTTCTGGGTTTCTGTTCTGGTTTCGGGATCAATGCTTTTCTCGAAAGCTTGAACTTGCCTGACTTCGGATCGGTGCCGATGAGTTTCACCTTCACTTTATCGCCTTCCTTAAGCACTCCCTCGAGAGTTTCCAGACGCTTCCAGCTTACCTCGCTGATGTGCACCAGTCCCTGCTTGCCGGGGAGGAATTCAACAAAGGCTCCAAACGGAACGATTGACTTCACAGTGGACTCGTACACATCGCCAACTACAGGCACTGCAACGATTCCTTTGATCCATGCTTCCGCGCGCTGTACACCTTCTTTGTTTGTACCAAACACGCTTACTTCTCCCATGTTGTTTACTTCTTCGATGTTGATCGTAGTGCCGGTTTCGCGCTGCATTTCCTGGATTACTTTTCCTCCAGGTCCGATAACAGCACCAATGAATTCGCGGTCGATGAACATCTTCACCATTCTTGGTGCGTGAGGCTTCACTTCGGAGCGTGATTCAGGAATGCACTTGTACATTGCATCGAGGATGTGGAGCCTTCCGCGACGGGCCTGCTCTAGCGCCTGCTGCATCACTTCCATCTTCAAGCCATCAACCTTGATGTCCATCTGTACGCCGCAAATACCATCGCGTGTACCGGTTACTTTGAAGTCCATATCACCGAGGTGATCTTCATCACCAAGAATGTCTGTGAGAATCGCGTACTTTTCGCCCTTCGTGATCAATCCCATTGCCACACCCGATACGTGCTTCGGCATTGGCACACCCGCGTCCATCAGCGCAAGCGATCCCGCGCAGACAGTGGCCATTGATGAAGATCCATTCGACTCGAGGATATCACTCACCACGCGCACGGTGTACGGGAAGTCGCCATTCGGGAACATCTGCTTCAGCGAACGCATGGCAAGGTTACCATGGCCCACTTCGCGACGGCCGGGACCCCTCATCATCTTCACCTCACCGGTGGAGAATGGAGGGAAATTATAGTGAAGAATGAACTTCGTGTAGTCGGATTTCGCCGCGCTTTCCACGAGTAATTCATCTAAAGGAGTTCCTAAAGTAACTGTTGTAAGAGATTGTGTTTCACCTCTTGTGAATAGAGCTGCTCCATGCGGAGAAGGCAACACATCCACTTCCATATCGAGGGGACGAACGGTTTCGAGGTCGCGGCCATCGAGGCGCACCTTTTCGTCAAGGATCATGTCGCGCACCACATCGTATTGCAGGTCGCCATAATAATTCGATGTCAGCTTTTTTGTGAGATCCGGAAGAGATTCTTCTTCGGGAAGGTTAAGATCCTTCTTGATGAATTCCATCAATTCTTCCTTCACTGCATCGAACTTCTCGCTGCGCTCGTGCTTGCTGTATGCCCCCTTGGCGATCTCATAAACTTTTGATTTCGCAAAAGAGTAAACCTTCTCGCGAAGAGCTTCATCCTGCGGAGGCTTGGTGTATTCGCGCTTGCCTTTCACTCCCACCATGTCCCTGAGTTCTTCCTGAGCTTTCACCTGGATGCGGATGGCATCATGTGCAACCTGGAGGGCCTGAACGAGATCGCTCTCGCTGCACTCAGATGCCTCACCTTCCACCATCATCAGGTTCTTGTCAGTTGCAGCGATGATGAATTCCATGTCGGATTCATCAAGCTGGCTGCGTGTTGGATTCACAACCAAGTTGCCATTGATCCTGGCGATGCGAACCTCTGAAATGATTTCTTTGATGGGAATATCAGAAACTGCGAGAGCGGCTGATGCTGCGAGGCAAGCCAGTGAATCCGGCATTACTTCGGGATCGCTTGAGATAAGCGAGATGAGCACCTGCACTTCGCAGAAATAATCTTCGGGGAAAAGAGGACGCAGCGCGCGGTCGATGAGGCGGCTGGTCAGAATTTCATAATCGTTGAGCCTTGCTTCACGCTTGAAGAATGATCCGGGTATGCGACCAGCAGAGGCGAATTTTTCCTGGTAGTCCACAGAGAGTGGGAAGAAGCTCTGTCCTTCCTTAGGCTCCTTTGTGGCGACTACGGTGGCGAGGAGCATACAGTTTCCCTGGGAAACGGTAACCGCACCATCGGCCTGGCGGGCGAGACGGCCGGTCTCAATAGTGACCATGCGGCCTTCGCCTATGTCGAATGTTTTGCGAACGGGTTGTTGTAACATAGTGTTTCGAAGTTTGGCGTTAATGCCTTGGAGGCAAACTTGTTGAAATTACAGTTAGTCAATTACGGGTACTGTAAACATCGGTATTCAGGTCTCGCCCAAAAACAGGTATTCCCAACATTCTTTGGAAGTTGGGAATAATCATTTATAGAAAACTCGATCTTTCTTATTGATGAACTTTCCGAATAAAGGACTCCCGCATTCCTATGGAATTGGGTTAACCTTTATTTCCTAAGTCCAAGTTTCTCGATCAACTGGCGATAGCCGGTGAGGTTGTGCTTCTGCAGATAGTTAAGCAGGCGCTTACGCTTGCCTACGAGCTGCATCAGTCCGCGATGGGTGGAGAAATCTTTTTTGTTCTGCTGGAGGTGGCCGCTGATCTGGCTGATACGCTCAGTCTATTGAGCAATCTGTCCTTCAATTGATCCTGTGTTCGTAGCTTTACCGCCATATTCTGCGAAAATTGCTGCTGTTTTTTCTTTAGCTAGAGGCATCTTTGTTTTTTTTAATTCATCCGATTTTTTGGTATCCGATAATTGTGGCGGCAAAGGTAAGGCAATGGAACGGAATGACAAAAAGCCGAAGCCCCGAATTTTGGGATATTCCCGATGCTAACCCCGCCCCCCTTATTTTTGTCATATGGAACTATCTGAGCATACGCGGAATATCCTTGGATTACAGCTACCTACGGACCCCCGCTGGGTTAATCTGGCCAGTAAATCTCTTGCAGAAATCCTCACCGATCACGCCTATTGCGAACAGAAGGCAGCCACAACCTGCATCTCCCTGATTCAACGCTACAGCCAGATGGAAAAACTGGTGGAGGAACTCTCTCCAATCGTCACCGAGGAATGGGGGCATTTCAGGCTGGTGCTGGCAGAAATGAAGAAGCGGGGCCTGAAACTCGGCAGGCAGCGGAAGGATCAATATGTGAACAAACTGCTCGAGTTTCAACAAAAGGGAGGAGATTGGGAGACACGCTTTCTCGATCAACTCCTCACCATGGCGCTCATCGAGGCGCGCAGTTGCGAACGCTTCAAAAGACTAAGCGAAGGACTTGCAGATCCCTACCTCCGTAGTTTCTATCGCCGATTTATGGAAAGTGAAGCCGGGCATTACACTTTGTTCATTCAACTTGCCGAATTGTATATCGATAACGAACTCGTGAGAAAGCGCTGGGATGAATGGCTGAAGTATGAGGCGGAAGTGATGGAGCATTTGGAGGTAAGAGGAGACAGAATACACTAGGAAAAGTTTGAAGTCAGGGGTTTGGGGTTGGTTTAAGGGATGCTTTGAATTTTCTGTCTTCTTCTATTAATGGACCATGGGACGCAGATTTGATATGATTGCTTATGATTTGATATGATCGATCATTTTGGGTTTAAGGGTTTAGAGGTTTGGCCACGAGACTCTCATCCCCGATTTTCATCGGGGCAGGCTCCTCATC
>CBINHQ010000049.1:0-10297 GCA_966250475.1 uncultured Chitinophagaceae bacterium | reverse complement strand
AACAAATCCTGGCTCATAATCCCAGGCAAAATTAACAATTTAACGCTAGTTGCTACACAGCTACCTCAAAAGTTGTTGAAATTTGGATATAATGACGCGTGATTTCAGACTATTGAGGAAGAATTGTTTTGCATGAATCTAGCTCAACTATAAAAATGGTATAGCTGCATATTGAGAAGCCTCGATCTTCAGAAGAACATTTTTTGACGGCTGCTTTTCAGTATCAAAAAAGGAGAGGTGCAATTGGAAAAACCAAGCTGGGAAAGAGTACCAAAAGCTTTATCAAAATAAGGCCGAAAGTGGCGCGTTATTAATTTTAATCGGAAACTATTTTTTAGATGACCGCATTAATTTGGGTTAATTGAAAGGATTTCTAAGTCGTAGAATTTCACCAGTTAAGACTATTATGCAATTGACGAAGGACCAAATAACGGAATTCCGATGTGCTTTCACGGAATTTGTTCGGTGAAAAAATGCTTCATATCAGTTCGAAAACCCATGGTGTTTGTAATGTGCCGTTTTAGCTTTGCATTATGGATGAGTCCTGATCCGTATTGATGTGAGATATTAATTGCCGGACAACTTACGATTGGAGAGGCAGTATTTCCTGAGAAGGGAAATTGATGGGTGTAGTGCGGTTTTGGGAGTACGGTCACTGGACCTGTAAGGAAACTTTTTGTCTCTAAATAAAAAACGGATGGTTGGAGGTGGGGGAGGGTGATGGGCAGGGAGGGCCCTCGAGGCCGCTAACCTCACTCGAACGATACTACCTCCTCAACCAAAACAAAATGCACCACCTAAATCAAATTCTCCCCCTCACCACTTCAACTTCATCATCCCCTACCCCCCACAATCTTACTTCCCATAAAAGCGATCTATACAACCCGCACATACGTCGAATTCGATTGAACTCTTCCACCTCATAAATTATTGAAATCACGAGTCCGTTTACTCAATAAACTGCGTCGTAATCTGCTTTGAATTCCACCTCAGACCATTCACCCTTCTTCACCTCAATGGGATGAATGTTATTTTTATCATCAAAGATGTTAGAGTAGAAGAGATCGCCCTTTTTTACAAACAATGAGTAAATTCCGGGCTTGAGCTTTACTTTGAAATAGCCTTCATCATTAGTCTTTACCTCCTTTATCAGCTTTGAGGAGACAGATGTGTAGAAGGCTCCCTGGGAAACCACCTGCGAGACGTTGGTCAGTTCATAAATATACAAGCTGGTCTTAATTCCTGCCGGCTGGGAAATGATGCGGTCGGGTGATGGCATCTGATTACCCTTAACCAACCTCACATATCCCTTAATGCCTTGACGCTTACAGTCTTCTGGCCTTGAAAATGAGAAAAATGCAAGGGATGCAAGGAGAATCAGCCAGGTAGATTTTTTCATAATTCTGATCAATATTTGTTAAGCAACGCCAGCGCGCTAAATCTCGTTTAATTCCTATGCCTAAATACTGTAAATTAGTGTGTTTTTTTCACAACAACCCTACCACCTTTCGTTAATAAAAACTTTCAGATGAGAAAATTCTTGCTTCGTGCCTTATTGCTGTTTATTTCAGCGGGATACTTTTTACCCGCCTTCTCCCAAACCAAAACTAACACCGAGTTACTTAAGAAAGCCGCCGTGATCCAGGCTGAAAAGGAACGTAAGATGTTCCAGGAACTTGAAACACTCGCAAAGGAAAAAGGCTGGGAAATGACTATCAAAGGCCGCAATGGTAACATTGCCATCCTGGTTGGAGTTGATCCGTTTGGACTTCCCCAATACCTCATTACAGAAAACAATATTGACGCAGCCGCAACCATCGGCACTTCAACACTCTGGCCTGGCGGCAGCACAGGTTTGAACCTGACCGGATCATCAAACAGCGTGAAGAGCAAGCTGGCCATCTGGGATGGTGGTAAGGTTCGACCCACGCACGTGGAACTCACCGGCCGTATCGCACAACGCGACAATACCTCGAGCGCAAGTGACCATGCTACACACGTGGCAGGAACGATGATCGCATCAGGTGTGAACCCCAACGCTAAGGGTATGAGCAACGGTCTGCAGGAACTGGTGGCCTACGATTTCAGCGGTCATATTTCCGAAATTATGAACGAAGCTCCCAACCTGCTTGTATCTAACCATTCTTACGGAGCGCTTGCAGGATGGAACTTCAACGATGGCCAGAACAGGTGGGAATTTCACGGTCAATTCGGAGCGAACGAAGATTACAAGTTCGGATACTATTCCAGCGAAGCACAGATGTTTGACTCTATCGCTTACAACGCTCCTTATTATCTCATAGTGAAATCTTCGGGTAATAAGAGAAATGAAAACGGCCCTGCCGTAGGACAACCCTACTACCGCTACGATGCAGGTGGAAGCATGCAGCCCGCAGGCAACCGCCCCGCAGGCATCAGCAGCAACGACGGATTCGACATCATTCCAACTTACGGTAATGCCAAGAACATTCTAACCGTAGGTGCGGTTAATGCAATCCCCAACGGATATAATAAGAAAGAAGATGTGGTAATGTCCGCCTTCAGCAGTTGGGGTTACAGTGACGATGGTCGGATCAAACCCGATGTCGTAGCAAACGGTGTTAACCTCCTCTCAAGCATTGCGACTAACGATAACGCTTACGCGATCTTCAGCGGCACCTCGATGGCATCGCCGAATGCAGCAGGATCTCTACTCCTCCTTCAGGAATATCATGCACAACTTCATGGAGGAAACTTCATGCGCGCGGCTACCTTGAAAGGCCTCGTTATTCACACAGCCGATGAGGCAGGAATGTTCCCAGGTCCGGATTATCAATTCGGCTGGGGTCTCATTAACATGAGAAAGGCTGCAGCTGTACTCACTGCCAACAATACTACAGATATTATCCATGAAAATGTCTTAAACAACGGCGATACTTACTCTTTCCCTGTGGTTGCTTCGGGAAATGGTAAGATCTCAGCTACTATCAGCTGGACCGATCCTAAGGGTTCTGTTGAATCTCCCACAATCAATAGCCCTGCGGCTAAACTCGTTCACGATCTCGATATCGTGGTTAAGAGAGGCGCTGAGGTTTATCGCCCTTGGATACTGAATCCTGCCGTGCCTACAGCCCCGGCATCAACCGGCGACAACACCCGGGACAACGTTGAGAAAATAGAACTCGCTGATGTGATTCCCGGTGAAACATACACCATCGAAATCACACACAAGAATACACTCGCCCGCGGCAGCCAGGCATACTCACTCATCGCTAGCGGCGTTGGCGGATCGGCCTATTGCGCTTCTAACCCTACCAACACAGCAGGCGCGAGGATCGACAGTGTGTCAATCGCAAACGTTCAGAATAAGAACGTGCCTGGTTGTACTTCTTACAGCGACTTCAGAGGACTGACCGCAACCGTGCAGCCTTCTCAGACTATTCCAGTATATATTGCACTAAACAGTTGCGATGCGAGCAGCGCAGACAAGATTGTGAAGCTGTATATTGATGCCAATAATGATGGCGACTTCAATGATTCAGGTGAACTCCTTGCAACAAGCGGAGTAATCAACGGCAACGGAGTTTTCAACACAAATTTTGTTGTGCCCACACAGCTCACCGAAGGAAAGTATACCATACTCAGAATAGTAGTGGTGGAAACTTCAACTGCAGCCGACGTTAATCCCTGTGGAACTTATGCAAAGGGAGAAACACAAGACTATCGTGTTTACCTCGCTGCCCCTGCAATCGATGCCGGCATTCCAGGACTAGTGAGCCCCAAGGCCGGTGATTGCGCATCAGGACAGCAGTTCGTAACTGTTCGTATCAGGAACTATGGAACTGATACTATCAGCAACATTCCATTCTCTACCGAAGTGAAGCAAGGCACAACCAACGTTACGCTTCTCACCGGAACATTTACTGATTCAATTCCTCCCGGCCAGGAAGTGACTTATACTTACCAAAATCCTTTCGTTTCCCAGGGAGGTCTTGAATATACCTTTACCAGCAGCACTGCTTTACCCGGTGATCAGCAGGCTACTAACGACCAGAGCGTGGTTTCAATCACCACAAGTCCTGCGTCTTCAGATCCCGCAGGTACTGCAGTTGCATGCGGAAACGTGACCGTGCTTCGTGTCACTCCTCCGACTGCAGACACTTACAACTGGTACGAATCACCGACTGCAACCACACCAATCGTTTCAGGCGTGAGTGCGTTGACAACTACGCAGCTTCCTACTTATTACCTGAGCAAGAATGAGGTCGCTGCAAAGCTGGGACCTGCGAATAAGCTCGTCTTCCCTCAGGGCGGATACAATGCTTTCGTGAATAACATGGTGCGCGTGACTGCATCGGCGCCAGTAACCATCGAAACCGCAAAGCTGTACATCGGCCACTCAGGCAAAATCACATTCCATCTCAGGCAGATTGTGAGCTTCAATGAAACAAATGGTTCTTACACTTACTATCCTGTTTCTTCTCACACGATCAATGTGCTTGCAACCGCGCCCACACCACCAGTGCTTGGTGCACAGAATAATGATCCTGCCGACCAGGGAGCTTATTATTACCTCGGCATTCCTATCCCTGCAGCAGGCAACTACGGCATCGTAATTCAATGCGAAGAAGGAGCTTCAATCTTCAGGAATAACGAGATCACTTCAAACCCATATCCGTTTATTGCGCCAGGCCTGCTTTCCATCACAGGAAACACGGCAATCCAGGCGGGTGATCCCAACTACTTCCAGAAATTCTACTATTTCTTCTATGACATAACATTGAAGACTAATAAGTGCGCAAGCGCTCGTGTGCCGGTTGTTGCTACAACTGCAACAGCTCCGACGATTACACTCAACGGAAATGTATTCCACAGCAGCAGCCCGACAGGAAACCAGTGGATGAGAAACAGCACTCCAATTGTTGGCGCAACAGCGCAGGATTACACTGCAACGCAATCCGGCGACTACAAGGTGGCTGTAACTGATGGCGGAGGTTGTACACTCGAATCTAATGTGATCAACTTCACCGCAACTTCGGTTCCGAATCTTCCTCCTTCGGAAATCGGAATGGTAGTTTCGCCAAACCCGACTAATAACGGACAGTTCAACCTGCGACTGGAAGTGGAAACGAGGTCTGATCTTCAGATAACGTTGATGAACGGTTTCGGACAGAAGGTCTACCAGTCAGTGGTACCTAAATTTATCGGAACGTTCTCCGAGACTATCAAACCAGGCGCGCTTGCAGCAGGCGTCTATTACCTCCAGGTACAGCATGACAAAAAGATGTATGTGCAGAAGGTGATGGTAACGCAGTAAGCCCAATCTTCATAGAAATTAAAGTGAAAAGCCCCGGAATTCCGGGGCATTTTCATTCAAATCGAAGCGTACAGATATTAATAGCTACTATTGTTCAAGTATGATTTCACCCACATCCAAAACCTGATTTTCTTTCACATCAAGATTGTCGAGCAATACATCCTTGTAAGGTTCTATTGCATCAACAATCAGCTTGTAGTTGCCAGGTCTTACCATTGTGGAAAATGCTCCGGAAGCAATGGCTGCTCTTGTAGTGTCAGTACCGATGATCATTACTTCACGGGCGGCATTCGCCGGAGAAATTCTTCCCGTAATCGCGGACTGGGGAACACCTGAAGAAATGAAGAGCCCCATTCCCGCCACCATCACCATACTCAAAAACATCTTCCTGTTCACCACACTTCATTTTTTAAGACTCGCCCAACTACTATGCCAAGGTTTTTCACAATTGTTAATAGTGAATTGACCGATTGGGTATTTGAGTTAGTGTTTTGTAAATTACCCTCAAATTAACTGCAATGGCTTTATTACCTTGGAGAACCGGACGTGTCATTCGCATAGAGAATGAAACCTATAACACTCGGAGATACTGGATCGAAGTACCGGAAGTTGAGTCCTTCGACTTTAAGCCAGGGCAGTTTGTTACTCTTGATCTTCCCATACACGAAAAGCCGAACAAGCGTTGGCGCAGTTACTCAATTGCCAGTTGGCCCGATGGGACTAATGTTTTCGAGCTCGTGATTGTGTTGCTTGAAGGAGGTGCGGGATCAACATGGATCTTCAACGAGGTAAAAATCGGAACTGAACTGACTTTTCGCGGAGCACTCGGGGTGTTCACATTAAGTGAAGAACATCTGGAGAAAGATTTATTCCTGATTTGCACGGGTACGGGAATTGCCCCATTCAGGAGTATGGTGCACCACATCTGGAGGAACAATATTCCACACAAGGATATCTACATCATCTACGGCTGCCGCACGCAGAAGGATCTGCTTTATTACGATGAACTTCGAAATCTCGAACTTGCAGACTTCCACTACATTCCTACTTTATCTCGTGAGGAATGGGAAGGACGATCCGGCTATGTACACGCGATATATGAAGAGCAATGCGCATCCAAGCAACCGGCAAGCTTCTTTCTCTGTGGATGGAAAAACATGATTGATGAGGCGAAGCAGCGAATACTAGATATGGGCTACGATCGCAAGTCGATTCATCAGGAGTTGTATGGATAGTATACTTCTATTGTTATCCCAACTTCTCTCCCACAATCTCAGCCAGTCTCGAAATCTCTACTCGCTCCTGCTGCATTGAGTCGCGGTGACGAATGGTTACAGTCTGATCCTCCTTCGTCTGGTGGTCAACTGTAACACAGAAAGGAGTGCCGATGGCATCCATGCGGCGGTAACGCTTGCCAATGGAATCCTTCTCCTCATAGAAGCAACGGAATTTGGACTTGAGACCGTCAATAATGTTTCTTGCAATCTCCGGCAATCCATCCTTCTTGGTGAGAGGAAGCACCGCCAACTTTATGGGTGCAAGTATCGGCGGAAGCTTTAACACAACGCGGCTGTCGGGCTTCTCGGGTGTACCCAGGTCTTGTTCCTCGTAGGCATTACTGATCACAAGCAGGAACATGCGGTCGAGACCAATGGAGGTTTCGATTACGTAAGGTATATAGTTCCCAAATGGTTTGCCTGTGCTATCATCTACTTCGCTGTCGAAGTACTGCATCTTCTTCTTGCTAAACTCCTGGTGTTGTGAAAGGTCGAAATCGCCGCGTGAATGGATGCCTTCCACTTCCTTGAATCCTATCGGGAATTCGAATTCAATATCGCAGGCAGCCTTTGCGTAATGCGCCAGCTTAAGATGATCGTGATACCTGTATTTCTCTTCGGGAATTCCGAGACTGAGATGCCACTTCAATCTTTCGGCCTTCCAGAACTCGTACCACGCTCCTTCAGTGCCGGGGCGGACGAAGAACTGCATTTCCATTTGCTCGAATTCGCGCATGCGGAATACGAACTGCCTCGCTACAATTTCATTTCTGAATGCCTTTCCAATCTGCGCAATGCCGAATGGAATCTTCATCCTTCCCGTCTTCTGCACATTCAGAAAGTTCACAAATATGCCCTGGGCAGTTTCCGGTCTTAGATAGACAATATTGTTTTCTTCCTCACTGGATGTGCTACCGAATTGGGTGGAGAACATCAGATTGAACTGGCGTATCTCGGTCCAATTGGCTGTGCCGCTGATCGGGCATTTGATGCCATGATTGGCGATGAGCTTTGAGAGTCCCTGGAAGTCATCCTCAGCAATCAACTTATCCATATCATATAGCATCGCCTTAGCCTCATCGTGGCGGCCGTCTTTTTCCATCACCTCAGCATGACCTTCGATGAGATGATCAACACGATACCGTTTCTTGCTGTCCTTGTTGTCGATCATCGGATCGTTGAAATTATCAACGTGTCCGCTTGCCTTCCAGGTGGTAGGGTGCATGAAAATTGCGGCGTCGATGCCGACGATGTTCTCGTGCATCTGAGTCATGCTCTTCCACCAGTGGTCCTTTATGTTTTTCTTCAATTCACTGCCCCATTGGCCGTAATCGTACACGGCCTGCAATCCGTCGTAAATCTCGCTGGAAGGAAAGATGAATCCGTATTCCTTGCAGTGAGAGATGATCGCCTGAAATTTATTGGTATCGGTCATAGCCGGCAAAGATAATGAAGTTGAATGTTGACTGCTGAGCCGCACGCTTCAGCTATCGAGTTTTTGCTTAATGCCTGTTCTCTTCGAATGTTTTTCCAACGAGGCGTGCGATTCCACTTCCTTTTCCTCCACCCATACAGCGTAGTCGCTGGGATAGATTCTGCATCCCCGGCTGATGGCATAAACTCTAGTAAACACCGCACCGAAGTAAAGAATCGCCGCCGCGTAATAAACCCAAAGAAGAATGATGATAAGCGAACCCGCCGCTCCATACGCCGAAGCCAGACGATTCTCCTGTCCCAGGTAGATGCCGATCAGAAACCTACCCACCATGAAGAGTAGCGCAGTGGCGATTGCACCCGCCTTCACGTCTTTCCACTTAATCCTCGCATCGGGGAGAACCTTGAAGATTATTCCAAACAAAGTTGCGGTGATAAGAAACGATACGGCGAGATTTATCACATACATCACGTAAACCTGTACTTCCGGGAAATAAGAAGCCAGGCGATTGAGCAAGATGTCCATCCCGGCATTGATGATAAGCGATACCAGCAGGAGAAACCCCAGTGTAATGATCATGGAAAACGAAAGCAGGCGATTGATTACCATTCTCAGCAATCCCCTGCCCTTCTTCGGCTTGGCCTTCAGGTGCCAGATACGGTTAATCGAATCCTGTATTTCGTTGAATACTCCCGTAGCACCAAACAACAGCGTGGCAATCCCCACGATGGCACCCCATCCTCCATCCGAGGTCATCGCCGCGTTTTTTATTGTCTCCTGAATCTGCAATCCTGCTTCGTGACCAACAAACTCCGATATCTGGCCATAGATACTTCCTTCGATTGCCTGCCTTCCATAAAAAATATCGCTGACCCAAATGATGACCATCAGCAGCCCGGGAAGGGAAAACACAGTGTAGTACGCAAGTGCTGCACTCAACTTGAGCACCTTTGTGTCGATAAACTCGGAGAAACTTTCTTTGGTGATATTCCAGGCCTTGCGAAACGGCATCATTAAGATATTTAATGATTAGCCTGAACATACATAGTGCCAATAAACCCAAAATCAACTCAATCACACAGGATCACTACAGTTTATCATTGCGCTTGTGGCGCTCCGCATCTCGTGATGTCTTCTTTTCAAAATTTCGTTGAAGCGCGGTCGTGAGGTCAACACCGGTCTGGTTTGCAATACAGATCAGCACCCACAACACATCGGCCATTTCCTCCCCAAGGTCGAGTGATTCTTCGTTTTTCTTGAAAGATTGATCGCCGTACTTCCTGGCCATTATGCGTGCAAGCTCACCAACCTCTTCAGTAAGTATTGCCATGTTCGTGAGTTCGCTGAAGTAGCGAACACCGATAGTTTTTATCCAGGAATCTACATCCTGCTGCGCCTGTTGAATGGTCATAACAAAGTTTTTGCAGAATTTCTGCAATATAGCATGATTCTTGCCGTTTTATGCCCCCACCAACCGTCCTACCCGCTGAAACAATAAATCAATCGCTATGATGATAACCGTTCGGATCCTCCTGGGACTGGCCTTATTGACTCAAGTAAGTATTGCATCTATTGCACAGGGCGCGTCAAATCCATCGTTTAGTTCATACAACAAGAAAGAAAAGAAGCCTTACAAGGTGCTCACTTCCGGTAAGCAGATCACAATAAAGGCAACCTCAGCAATCAAGTCGGTAATGGTATGGACCTCCAGCGGTCACCGCATCGTTGAGCAGAAAGAAGTCAAATCAAACTCCTTCACGTTCCGGATTTCCGTGAACGAAAAAATTTTCTTCGTGATGCTGAGGCTTGAAGACGGAAGGCATTTCACCGAAAAGATCGGAATCTGAGACTATCGGTTTATTCCTTCGCCTTTGTGTCGATCACGATCGTAACAGGACCGTCGTTTACAAGATCAACCTTCATATCGGCTCCGAAAACTCCCGTTTTTACCTCCCGCCCGCAGGAATGACTGAGTGACGCAATCATTTGTTCATACAACGGAATGGCAATCTCCGGACGGCTTGCGCGGCTGTAGCCAGGACGATTTCCTTTTTTAGTTGAAGCGAAGAGCGTGAACTGACTCACGAGGAGAATCTCTCCGCCAACATCCGTAAGTGAACGATTCATCACACCCTCGTCGTCGTTGAATATTCGAAGGTTCACGATCTTCTGGGAAAGCCATTCGATATCATCCTTCGTATCCTCATCTTCGATTCCGAGCAACACAAGCAGCCCCTCCCCGATCCGGGAATGTTCACGCCCATCGATCGTAACGCCTGCGCTGCTCAC
>CBINHQ010000048.1:0-10694 GCA_966250475.1 uncultured Chitinophagaceae bacterium | reverse complement strand
AAACGAACCGTTTAATTCAACCGGATGTGGACCCGCATCCAATTACGTGTTCCCGATCTTCGTGTATCCAAATCCCGCATCAGGAGCTTCCGCTGTCACAGGCGGAGTTGTTTACAGAGGCCCTGTTACAGAACTGCAGGGGTACTACATCGCATCTGATTTCTATTCCGGTACATTCTATCTTATAAATCCCGATGGTGGAGGTGGCTTCGTTGTCGACAGCCAGCTAGCCGTGATGGATGGCGTGGCCAACTTCGGCGTGGCCGAGAACGGTGAAGTATACGCTGTATCACTAAACGATGGATTGATTGCAAGCCTCGGTGTCAGTTCTGTTCTTCCCACTGCTTTGAACTCCTTCACCGCAATTGAAGAGAATGGATCTGTAGAGCTCTCCTGGCAGACCTCTTTCGAAGAGAATCTTTCTGCATTCGGAATTGAGCACAGTGAAAATGGAAGTTCATTCATGCGCTTCGGCACTGTTCAGGCACAGAATATTGCAACCGGAGCAACATATCAGTTCAATCATACACCACCAAACTCAGGCAGATCATACTACCGACTGAAGATGGAAGACATCGACGGGCAGTTTGAATATTCCAATGTAGTAAGCGTAGTACTGCAGACTTCGAAACGAAATTTCGTGCAGCCTTCAGTGATCTCAAATGGTATTCTCACTGCACACATTCCTGGAAATTTCAATTCGCTTGAGATCATTGGTATGAACGGAGCCATATTTTATCGCGAAAACATTTCCGGCAGAACCGGACGAGTGGACATCAACATTCCCAGTGCAGTAGTGACCGGACCTTACTTGATTGTATTAAGAAACGCAAGTGAAATACTGCGTCAAAAGGTTCTTGTCAATTAACTAACTAATTAGAAAGCAAAACCGTTTCATCTTAGCAAAATCAAACGGTATCGTAGCCTTTGTAATATCCCGGATGGATGAAGACCTGATGTTATCGCTATCGAGGGAGAACTTCGTATAATTCGTGCTGAAATAAATCGAACCTCCCTCTGTTAATCCAGCAAGGCATTGATTGATCATCTCCACATGATCGCGCTGTATCTCGAGGAAATCATCCATGCGCTTACTGTTGCTGAATGTTGGAGGATCCATGATGATGAGATCGAATGATGATGGCGCAATCGTCGTCAGATATTGCTTCACATCGGCCTGAAGATAGGTATAGCGAGATTCATCCTTAAATCCATTCAACTCCATATTGCGCCTCGCCCAATCCAGGTAGGTGTTTGACATGTCGACTGTCAGCACGCTTTCCGCTCCCCCAGCCGCAGCATACACGGAGAATGAGCCCGTGTAGGCGAACAGATTCAGCACTCGCTTCCCTTTGGAGTTCTCCCTCACCATTCCTCTCGTAATGCGATGATCAAGGAACAATCCCGTATCGAGATAATCGCTTAGGTTGATCAGAAACTTCAGCCCTCCTTCCGCTACCTCGAACTCTCTTCTTTGCTGATCCTGCTTCTGGTATTGCCCCAGCCTCCCTGGTTTTCTCTGCCTCAGTTTGAGAAATATCTTCTCCTTCGGTACACTCAGCACCTCACTCATCACCTCCAGACTAGTTTCCATCCAAGCCTCATACTCCGATTCTTCCATTCCATGATTCCTCCTGTATTCAGCCACGTACAATGCATCGCCATAGAATTCTATCACGAATGGGAATTCAGGCAGATCATGATCATACACACGATAGCAGCTAATGCCTGCCTTCCGCGCCTGCTTACCGAGGTGCCTGTACACCTTCACCAACCGGTTCCTGAACATATTAAACTTCTCTGCAATCATGTGATTTCTTTAACTAAATAACACCTTCCATCCGGACTTGATCCCGGTTAACGAATTAGCTAATTAGGCATTAGTTTCCGAAATTAGCATTCTTTCCAAATCAGATGTACGCGATTGTCGATATAGAGACCACAGGGGGATACGCCGCGGCGAATGGCATCACAGAAATCTCCATTCATGTATTCGACGGGCAGAAGGTTGTTGAGCGATTCGAATCGCTCGTAAATCCTCTCATGCCCATTCCCACATACATCAGGGCAATGACTGGCATCACCAATGAGATGGTGGAAGACGCACCCGTGTTCGAAGAGATCGCGGATAAAGTGTACAACATCCTTCACGACAAAGTCTTCGTGGCGCACAATGTAAACTTCGATTATTCATTCATCAAAAGCCAGCTCGAAGCCTGCGGTTATCATCTCAATACGCGCAAACTCTGCACAGTAAGGCTCAGCAGGAAACTCATGCCCGGCTATCCTTCCTATAGCCTCGGCAACCTCTGTCATTCGCTTGGCATCACGATGCAGAACCGTCACCGCGCTGGCGGCGATGCAGAAGCAACAGTTACCGTATTCCACATGTTGCTCGAACGGGATAAGAACAACTTCATTGCCAAGAGCCTTCAACGAAATTCGAAGGAATTCATTCTTCCTCCCAATGTACCGAAGGAAGACTTCGACAAATTGCCGTACACTCCCGGCGTTTATTATTTCCATAATGAAAAAGGAAAAGTGATCTACGTCGGCAAGGCCATCAACGTGAAGTACAGGGTAAACAGTCACTTCAGCAATAATTCAAAGAGCAGGCAGAAACAAAATTTTCTCCGCAGCACCTACTCTATCACTCACGAGCCCTGCGCAACAGAACTCATCGCCTGCATACTCGAATCAACCGAAATTCGTAAGCTCTGGCCCGTTTTCAATTATTCACAAAAATGGCAGGAGAACGTATTTGGCATCTACGCTTACGAAGACAGAAACGGTTACATGCGACTCGGTATCGAGAAGAACAAGAAGAACCTCGAGCCTGTCTGCACTTTTCATCGCATTATCGATGGTCACGACATTCTTCGAAAACTGATGAAGCAATACGATCTCTGCCCCAAACTCTGCTTCATGCAAAATGGAAGCATCAAATGCGAAGGAATAAATGAGGGTTACTGCCACGGCGCCTGCGAATCACGCGAGGGCCCCGATGAATACAACTATCGCGTGCTCGAAGCAATCGAATCACTGAAGACCCGTCAAAGCTTCGCCATCATCGACAATGGCCTCGCACCGGGTGAAATCTCCTGCGTGCTGATGGTGAACGGTGAATTCTACGGAATGGGTTACCTGCCTGAAGATACACAGGTGAATGATGTAGATACTCTCTGCAGCTACATGACGCGATACCACGACAACAGCTTCATCCGAAATCTAGTCCTTCGATATGCCGAGAAGAATCCAGGTAAAGTAAAATATCTGGATGATGTGCCCGTTAGTCCAGCCAGAGAAAGTCAGGAGTCTTAGCCGCCTTCTCAAATACTTCCAGCACTTGTGGCGGCACCGCAGCAAGTTTTCGTTCCTTCAGGTTCAGCCATGCTCCATCCACCGTGAGTACAGCAGCTCTTGTATCTTCTCCCTTGATAATCTCATGCTGAATCGACCACCTGGAATAATCACGCCTTGCCTTTGAGACTTTAAGATTGATGCGCACCTTATCTCCGTAATGCACTTCTTTGCGGAAGACACATTCCTCGCGGAACAAAATGGGGCCTACGTTGAGCGCATTCATTTCCTTCATCGATAGGCCGTATTTCATAAAAAATTCAATCCTGCACAATGCTCCCCAATCGTAATAAACGGAATGGCGCAAGTGAACATTTGGATCAAGATCGGCCCATCGTACCTGTATCTCAGTGTGGAAATCGCTCATTTTTCAGAAATAAATTATAAGAAACGCTAAATTATGTAAATGAATGCGAAGATTCGGGTTGGAATTTTATTTTTGCCAACCAATCACATACTCATGAACAAAGCGATACTGATACTCCTTTTCTCTGCCCTTACTCTTCAGGTACAGGCTCAGAACAAAACGAAAACTCCTGCCGCTAAACCCGCGCAGCCGAAGAAGAATGGATTCAAAAACCTGAACGATTCCGCCAGCTACGTTATCGGATATAGCATTGGCCTTTCTTCAAAGGCGCTCAAACTTCCTTCACTCGACACCTCCATTGTTGCCAAAGCCTTCAATGATGGAATGCAAGGCACTTACACCACGATGGATGAACGTACCACCTTTCAATTCCTCAACGGATTGAATACCCTCTACTACAATCAACAAAAGGATACCACAAATAGCACTTCCACTTTCACCCAGGAATTTCTCGACTCCGCCTCCTATGCACTTGGAGTCGATCGTGCAAACTTCATGAAGCACCAGGGCATCGCGAGCATGAACGTTTCCATCCTGAAGCAAGGACTTCATCATGCCATCACCAACAAGCCTTCAGTACTTGGAGAGACGAAATCAACCGAGATCATGAACAAGCTGCACACTCAGCTTCAACTCGCCAAGGTGCAGCCCAACATCGACGCCGGAACCAAATTCCTTGCAGAAAACAAGAAGAAGCCCGGCGTGAAGACAACGAAATCAGGATTGCAATACGAAGTGATTAAGATGGGTACAGGCATTCGTCCCGCTGCCGTCGATACCTTCGTTGCGCATTATCGCGGAACGCTTCTTGATGGCACCGAGTTCGATGCCTCCTACAACCGCGGGCAACCACTGAAACTCGGCGTTGGCCAGGTAATCAAAGGCTGGACAGAAGGATTGCAACTCATGCCAGTCGGATCAAAGTTCAAGTTTTACATCCCCTACAATCTGGGCTACGGCGTGTTTGACAATCCACCCATCCCCGGAGGCTCCATGCTCATCTTCGAAGTAGAACTCCTAGACGTAAAAAAAAATTAGTCAATTAGCTAATTAGTTAATGAGTTAATGAAGGAAACCTGAAACCACAGCAACCTACATTAGCTAATTAGCTAATTAACTCATTTGCTAATTAATTATCTTCGTTTTGAATGAACAAAATCATTATCACCATTGATGGCTGGTCGAGCTGCGGCAAGAGCACACTGGCTAAGCAACTTGCCAAAGCGCTAGGCTACGTGTACATCGACAGCGGGGCCATGTACCGCGCAATCACTCTCTATTTCCTGCGTAATCATATCGACTGGACAGTAAATGAACAAGTAGTTTCCGCACTCAAGAATATCTTCCTCGACTTTCGCTTCAATGAGAAGACCGGGCAAAGCGAAATGCATCTTAACGACGAGAACGTTGAATACGTGATCCGCGATCTTGTGGTGGCAGAAAAGGTTAGCGACATCGCAGCCATCAAGGAAGTCCGCGAGTTTGCCGTTGCACAACAACAGAAGCTCGGTGCCAGGAAAGGCATAGTGATGGACGGCCGCGACATCGGCACCGTGGTATTCCCCAATGCAGAACTCAAGATCTTCATGACCGCCGACAACGCCGTGCGTGTAGAGAGAAGGTTCAAGGAAATGTATGAGAAGAATCCAAACGTGACCATCGAGGAAGTGAAGAACAACCTCGAGATGCGCGACTACATCGACTCCAACCGCGAGGTAAGTCCATTAAAAAAGGCTGATGATGCCCTTGTTTTGGACAACACCAACCTTACTGAAAAAGAACAATTCGATCTTGCTATGAGTTGGGTCGGTCAATTAGCTAATTAGCTAATTAGTTAATTAGTTAATTGTTTAATTGGCCTTCGACTTCTGCTCCGTTTTTTTAAAATTGAACTTCAACTTATTATTTTCCGTGTCCACATCAGCCTCTAGCACATCGCCTGGCTTTACATGCATGTTGAGGATTTCTTCAGCCAGCGGATCTTCCAGGTATTTCTGAATCGCCCTGTGCAACGGCCTTGCGCCAAACTGCTGGTCATAGCCTTTGTCGGCAAGAAACTCCTTCGCGGCTTGTGTCAATTCCAGGGAGAAGCCAAGGGAAGACAAACGCTTCAACACTCCCTTCATCAGGATGTCGATGATCTGGAAGATGTCTTCCTTATTCAGGCTATTGAAGATGATCACATCGTCAATACGGTTGAGGAACTCTGGAGAGAAAGTACGCTTAAGCGCTTTTTCAATCACGGCCTTGTTTAACTCATCCTCACTCTCAAGCCTTGCACTGGTTGCGAATCCCACACCCACACCGACGTCCTTCAACTGTCTTGCACCAATGTTAGATGTCATTATGATCAATGAATTCTTGAAATCAACCTTGCGTCCGAGGCCATCTGTGAGCTGGCCATCATCGAGCACCTGCAACAGGATGTTGTAGATGTCTGGATGCGCCTTCTCAATCTCATCGAGCAAGATCACACTGTAGGGTTTGCGGCGAACTCTCTCTGTGAGCTGTCCTCCTTCTTCATAACCCACATATCCGGGAGGAGCGCCAATCAGCCTGCTGACGGTGAACTTCTCCATGTATTCACTCATGTCGATGCGGATGAGCGACTCTTCTGAATCGAACATGTATCTCGCAAGCGCCCTGGCAAGCTCTGTCTTACCCACACCAGTCGGGCCAAGGAAGATGAATGAACCGATTGGTTTCTTCGGATCCTTCAACCCTACCCTGTTTCTTTGAATGGCCTTCACCACTTTCACGATGGCATCGTCCTGTCCGATCACCATTCCCTTCATCTCGTCCGACATCTTGCGCAGTTTCTCTGTTTCGGCCTGTACCATTCTCTTCACAGGAATGCCGGTCATCATGCTCACCACTTCCGCGATTGCCTCGTCGTTGATCGGGTAGCGCTTGTGCTTGCTTTCCTCTTCCCAGTCAGCCTTCGCCTTCTCGAGTTCTTCTGCAAGGCGCTTCTCAGTATCACGAAGCGATGCAGCCTCTTCAAACTTCTGGCTCTTCACTACTTTATTCTTCTCGTTCTTCACGTCCTCGATCTTTTTCTCGAGGTCAACTATGTTTTGAGGAACATTGATATTCTTAAGGTGTACTCTCGCTCCCACTTCATCCATCACGTCGATAGCTTTATCGGGAAGCAGGCGATCGGTGATGTACCTGTCGCTGAGTTTTACGCATGCCTCGATGGCCTCCTGGTCGTAGATCACATTGTGGTAATCTTCGTACTTTGACTTGATGTTGTTGAGGATCTGAATCGTCTCATCCACGCTTGGCGGATCAACCACAACTTTTTGGAACCTGCGGTCGAGCGCTCCATCTTTCTCAATGTACATTCTGTACTCATCGAGAGTGGATGCACCAATGCATTGCAGTTCGCCTCTTGCGAGTGCTGGTTTGAAGATGTTGCTCGCGTCGAGAGATCCACTTGCGCCTCCCGCTCCAACGATAGTATGCAACTCATCGATGAAGAGGATCACATCCCTGTTCTTCTCGAGTTCGTTCATGATCGCCTTCATTCTTTCTTCGAACTGACCGCGATACTTTGTACCGGCAACCAACGCGGCGAGATCGAGGGAGATCACCCGCTTATCGAATAACACTCGCGATACCTTGCGCTGAACAATGCGAAGCGCCAGGCCTTCAACTATTGCAGTCTTACCCACGCCTGGTTCACCGATGAGGATGGGGTTGTTCTTCTTCCTTCTGGAAAGAATCTGGGACACTCTCTCTATCTCCGACTCACGTCCTACGATTGGATCGAGTGCACCCATTTCAGCTAACTTGGTGATGTCCCTTCCGAAGTTATCCAGCACAGGCGTCTTGCTCTTTGCACTGCCTGATTGCTTCGATCCCTTTTGCTGAGAGTATTTCTTTTCATCATCGAAATCATCGTCGTTCTCATCAGTGTAATCGGCTCTTGGATCATTCGATTTTACAATGCCGAGTTCCTGCCTGAAGAGATCATAGTCCACATCAAACTGATTCAAAATTTGTGTGGCAATGTTTTCTTTGTTCTTCAAAATTGAAAGCATGAGGTGTTCTGTCTCGACTGTGGTGCTCTTGAGCGCCTTTGCTTCGAGTACAGTTACCCTGATCACTTTCTCTGCCTGCTTTGTGAGCGGCAGGCTGTTTATATTCGCAATATTCTTCCCTGTCTTATCCTTCACGGCAAGTTCAATTTCCTTGCGCAATTCATATAGATCGACATTGAAGCTTTTGAGAATACGGACAGCGGTATTATCACCTTCACGGATCAATCCGAGAAGGAGATGTTCGGTTCCAATAAAATCATTTCCCAAACGCAACGCCTCTTCCCTGCTGAATGAAATTATTTCCTTAACCTGTGCTGAAAAATTATTATCCATCTTGAGATAATTGGTTGATACAATATTAACAAATATATTTGGTTCCGGTTCCTAACTACTTATAAACGAACTGTTGAAAAGATTAGTTGGGCTTGGGGCAACTATTTTTTACCATTCCTCATAATTTTCAAAACCGGACCTTAGAAATCAGAGTATGCAGGTCAAAATAGATACCAAAGAGAAATTTCATGCCATCACGGTTCCGGGGCCCGAACTTTCTGCTAGTATGACAGGAGAAATAAGTGAATGTTTGCTTCCCTTCATGCAAAATGACGTTAAAAACTGCGTAGTTATACTAAAAGAGATAGTTGAGATCGATGCCGCTGCTGCCGAGACCCTCGTCAATGTGCAACAAACCTATTACGAGAATGGCGCATCCTTTGTGCTTTGCGAGCTGCAGAAACAAGTTGAGAAGCAACTCGACGAATGGGGCCTCCTCGAACTGATGAATGTAGTCCCCACAGAGAGCGAAGCCTGGGATATTGTGCAGATGGAGGAGATCGAACGCGAGCTGCTCAACGACGATGATAATCCCCTATAGAATGTTTTCATAATGGATCGGCAGGTCATTCTTGAGATGGTCAAAAAGGCGATCAATGCCTCAGGCAATATCGGCAAGGTCCGGTCCATCGCCGCAAGCCCCATCGGCGGAGGCTCCATCAATCTGGCATGGAAGGTAGAATGTGAGCCCACCGGAAATTTTTTCCTTAAAGTAAATTCTGCGCACAACTTTCCTCAACTCTTCGCACGCGAACGCGACGGACTCGAGTTCCTGGCTTCTGTCAAATGCATCCGTGTGCCGCGTGTCGCTCTGCACTGGGAGGAGGAAGGACTTCAGTTTCTTCTGCTCGAATGGATCGATGAAGGCAACCGCACTCCAGCATTCTGGAAAAGGTTCGGAGAACAAATCGCCATGCTACATCATCAATCAAATGACAGATTCGGTTTCGATTTCGATAATCACATAGGATCCCTGCCACAATCAAACGATTGGCATACTGACTGGCTTTCGTTCTTCGAACACTGCCGGCTCAGACCTCAGGTTAAGCTTGCCAGGGAAAATGGCTACCTCGACAAGACGCTGGAGGAAATGTTCAACCCTCTATATCGCGAATTGGGATCCATCTTCTCTGAGGAGAAACCATCGTTGCTTCATGGCGACCTCTGGAGCGGAAACTTTCTCTGCACAAGGAAGGAAGAACCCGTGCTGGTCGACCCCGCTGTTTACTTTGGTCATCGCAGCATGGACCTTGCCATGACGAAATTGTTCGGAGGCTTCTATAAAGACTTTTATTCCGCGTACGCTTACCATTTCCCATTGCCCGAAAACCATGCGCTGCAATGGGAGGTCTGTAATCTCTATCCGCTGCTCGTTCACCTAAACTTGTTCGGGCGAGCATACCTTGAACCAATAATCGAGGCGTTGAGGAAATTCAGATGATGGGAAGCAAAGTGAGTAGTGAACAGTGCGCAGCCTGCACTCTACACTCCGCATTTTTTTCACTCCGCACTCTGACCTTCGTCAGGGCAAGCTCTCACCCTGACCTTCGTCAGGGCAGGCTGTTCCCTGTTCCCCTGACCTTCGTCAGGGCAAGCCTGTTCACTGTTCACTGTTCACTGTCTCTCTCCACTCCCATTTCACTATTCCTTCGTATTTTAGCCTATGCTCGCAGTGACCATTCTGGGAAATAATTCAGCCGTACCGGCTTTCGACCGTCACCCTACAAGCCAGGTTGTGGTAATGGATGGACACAACCTCCTCTTCGATTGCGGAGAGGGAACGCAGATCCAACTCATCAACTACAAAATCAGGCGCAGCAAGATCTCACACATCTTTATCTCACACCTTCATGGCGATCATTATTTCGGGCTGATTGGTCTCATCAATTCATTCGGATTGCTTAGCCGCAGGCAAGACCTCCACATCTTCGGACCAGCGCCACTGCAGCAACTCATCGAACTTCAATTGAAGGTTGCCGACTCCATGTTGCCGTTCGACCTGCATTTTCATACAATTCGTAACGAAGGAGTGTTAGTTGATGATGAGAAATATTCAGTCACATGCTTCCGTACAAATCACCGCATCGAGACATACGGTTTCGCTGTGGAGGAAAAGAAGGCGCCGAGAAGACTGATACTCGAGGCCGTGAAGGAAAACAATATCCCGCTTCATTTCTATGAGCGGCTCAAGGCCGGCGAAGACTTCATAACCACCGCAGGCGAAGTGTTGAAGAATGAATGGCTGACAGTAGAAGCACCCAAACCAAAGAAGTACGCGTTTTGCGCCGACACAAAATATTGCGAAGAGATCATTCCATTCATTCAGAATGCCGACATGATCTACCATGAGACAACCTATCTCGACCACCTGCGCGACAGAGCCGAGGCAAGATTCCATTCAACCACCCGTCAGGCCGCACTCATTGCCCAAAAAGCCAGTGTAAAAAAATTAATCATCGGACATTTCAGCAGTAAGTATGATACGTTGGATGAATTTGAAAGAGAAGCGAGAGAAGTATTTCCAAATACAGAGCTGGCTCTAGAGGGTGTAACCTACCGTATTTAATTAGTTAATTTGTTAATTAGCT
>CBINHQ010000047.1:0-10814 GCA_966250475.1 uncultured Chitinophagaceae bacterium | reverse complement strand
TAGGTGTTTTCACTGACTTCATCGCACGCGTGATGGCGGCAGTCTTTCCTTCACGCTGCGGATTGTGCAGCAGCGTGAACTGAGAATGTCTGCGAATTATCTCATCTGTTCCATCAGTGGATCCATCTGTGATGAAGATGATGTCGAGATTTTCTGCAGGATAATCGATCTCCATGCAGTTCCTGATCTTCTCCTCAATGATGCCAGCCTCGTTGAATGCAGAAACAATGAGTGAGACAGAGGGTAAATTATCTTCCATCAATTCATTTCTTCTCCTGAAAATTCTCCTCACCTGGTTGATGAGAAACAACAGCAATCCATAGCCGATATAACAATAAAGTAATATCGCTAGGCCGATCCAGAATAGAATTTCAGGAATTAACATGGCGAGAAAGCGCGAAAATTACGCGTTTTTGATTCGTAAAACTCCGATTCCCCGCTTAGAATCATACGAAGGACAATCAACTGGTATTTCAACCAAATAAACAAGTTGCTTCATATTATTTTTCATTTTACTTTAGCGGCACAGTTAAACCACCTTACGAAAAACCAGGACCAATGAGAAGCCACTTACACCTGTTGCAGATTGATCTGCATCTCCCTGACTTCAAGTTTGCTATGTTATGCTTGGTAACAGCCTTTGTGGTTGCCATGATCTCTATTCCCATACTCATTCGTTACCTCAACAAATATAGCCTTTGCGATATTCCGAATGAACGTAAAGAGCACATCAATCCTGTGCCAACAATGGGTGGTATCGCGATCGTAGGTGGAATGTTAACTGCACTCATGCTCTGGTTGCCTTTTGAACTCAGTATTTTCAACATCTGCTTCTTCCTTTCAATCATCATATTATTTATACTTGGGATAATGGACGATGTGCGTGATCTTTCTGCCAAGTATAAATTCCTGATTCAGTTCGGACTTGCACTACTGATGGCTCTCGGTGGTGTGCGCATCGAATCATTTCATGGACTCTTCGGTATCTACGAGCTTCCATTGACTGCGCAATACACCTTCACGATCGTGGCGATCGTTGGTATCACGAATGCATTTAACCTGATTGATGGAATCGATGGCCTCGCCGGCGGACTCGGCTTCATGAGTCTCACCACCATCGGCATCTTCCTCACCATGAACGGCCAGACCGACGTTGCACTCATCGCCTTTGCAATGGCAGGAGGTATTCTCGCGTTTCTCTATTTCAATTTCAACCCGGCCAAGATATTCATGGGAGATACCGGCTCACTCGTGCTCGGCTTCACCATCGCTGTGCTTGGGATAAAGCTGATGCAGCTCAACACGCTGCCATCGCTGCCGCACTCTCCGCTGTTCATTCTTGGAATTGTTTTCATTCCCGTGTTCGACACGCTTAGAGTTTTTGCGCTGCGCATTTGGAAGGGTAAGTCACCCTTCATTGCGGATAAGACTCATATTCATCACCTGCTTACTACAACAGGTTTCTCGCATGCGTTTACTACACGCGTTATCTGCGGCATGCACGCGTTTATATTGATTGAAGTTTACTGGCTACGTGAACTGAGGCAGGAATTAATATTGTTGTTCCTCATCGCGTTTATGGTGCTTGCAACGGCGGGATTGAAGAATTTGCATTTGTTGGTGAAGAAGGTTGGCGTGTTGGAGAGGATGTGATTTGAAATAGAGTTATGAATTATGAGTTATAAGTTATGAGTGACTTCAATTCGAAGTATCCTTTAAACTTTTAAACTCATTAAACTCTTAAACCAAACCTCAAACACCAAACTCCAAACCCTTTATTGCCGGACCATGGGACGCGGATTTATTATGATGAATTATGATCAGTTATGATCGATCATAATAAATCATAAGCAATCATACCAAATCTGCGTACGTTGGTCCTGCGACACGGGGATTTTTGGGGGACACGGATGGACACGGATTTAATGGATGCACACGGATTTGATCATAATAAATCAGCAATCATACAAAATCTGCGTACGATGGTCCTGAGCCACGCGGATTTTTTTTTGGGGACACGGATGGACACGGATTTAATGGATGCACACGGATTTGATCATAATAAATCATAAGCAATCATACAAAATCTGCGTACGTTGGTCCTGCGCCACGGGGATTTTTTGGGAACACGGATGGACACGGATTTAATGGATGCACACGGATTGACCTTCGTCAGGGCAAGCTTGTCAATGCCAACTTCCCCTGCTTCTCCGGCAACCAAATCTCAAAGGTAGCCCCCTTGCCCGGCTCGCTCTTGGCTGTGATCGTTCCATTATGCTTCTCCACTATCTTCTTGCATATTGATAAGCCCACTCCCGTTCCTTCATATTCATGATAACTGTGCAGCCGCTTAAATACCTGGAAGATCTCATCGGTATACTTGCTGTCGAAGCCAATGCCGTTATCCTCCACCACTATGTGATGATAATTCGATGAACCATTGACATGCCTCGGGATAGAATCCTCGTCCTCCACTTTTTCTGAGTAGATTCTAATGCAGGGATCTTCGTCGGTCTTCCTGAACTTGATCGCATTGCTCAGGAGATTGAAGAAGAGCTGGCGAATTAGTCCCGGCACCACCTGCAACCTGGGCAGATCGGAAACCTCAATCTTCGTATTCGTCTTATCGATCTCCATCTCCAATTCAGCGATGGTCTCGTTGAGCACCACATTGAGATCGGTGCGCTTGAAGTCGGAAGGAGCCATCGAATGTCGGGAGAAGCTAAGCAGGTCGTTGATCAGCGCCTGCATGCGGCGTGATGAACTCACAATCTTTCCGAGATATTTCTCAGTCTCCGGATCATGGTTTCCCTTGTGTAAAATCCTGTCGCTGAAGACCAGGATCTTCCTTAGCGGTTCCTGTAAGTCATGTGAAGCGACATAGGCAAACCTGTCGAGTTCCTCGTTCACGGCCTTGAGATGCACATTGTTTTCGATGAGTTGTTCGTTCAGCCTGCGCACCGTTTCTTCCGAAGCTCTCCTCTCTTCTATCTCCTTTTGTAAAGACCGGTTAGCAGAAAGGAGTTTCTCTTCATGTTGCTGCAATTGCAGATTCTTGCGATAGAGTTCCACGAACACACCGACTTTCACTCTCAGCAGTTCGGGATCGATGGGCTTATAGATATAATCCACACCACCCATGCGGTAACCTTTGAAGATGTAGTCTTCGTCGTAGTTATGGGCGGTAATAAAGATGATGGGAATGTTTTTCAGCTTGTCACGCTCGTAAATAATCGTTGCGGTCTCGAAGCCGTTGAGGTCAGGCATCTGCACATCCATCAGGATGAGGGAGAAGTCCTGTTCCTTCAGCAATACCTTTAAAGCAGCCCTTCCTGATTTGGCCTTCACAATCGTGTATGGCTCTTTTTCCAGGATCGCTTCTATAGAAAATAGATTGTCCTCCCTGTCATCTACCACCAGAATTTTTATTTCGGATCGCTTGTCTGGTGGCACAGTTTGTTTTTCCATCGGGATTTTCATTTGTACAACCATACTCTCATAAGCGATAGTAGCTGGTCGATTTTTACTGGTTTGGTGATATAATCGGATGCGCCTGCCTCAATGCATTTTTCTCTGTCCCCCTTCATGGCCTTTGCAGTGACAGCGATGATGGGCAACGAAGTATTCTTGTTTTCCCGTCTGATTTTCTGCATGGTCTCATAGCCGTCCATCTCGGGCATCATGATGTCCATCAGGATTATGTCGATGTTTTCATTCTCCTCGAGTATCCGCATGGCCTCCTGCCCACTCTCGGCAGTGATGGCATTTATCTTATACTTCTCGAATGCCGTGGTGAGCGCGAACAGATTTCTTACGTCGTCATCTACAACAAGCACCTTCTTATTGGTGAGAACATCCCTGTTCGAACGGAGATTCTCAATCAGCCTCTTCTTCTCTGGCAACAAATCGTTGTGATCGATGTGCAGCATCATCACAGTTTCTTCCAGAAGAAGGTCGACGGAGTTCACATCCTTGAGCAGAATCCTGTTGGCGTACTGCTTCAACTGCGTTTTCTCCTTGGGTGAGAAGTCGCGAGCGGAATAAACGATCACGGGTGTCATGTCCACGCGCTTGATCTGGCTGATCTCGGTAAGAAACTCGAGTCCACCGATATCGGGCAGCATGAAGTCGACAATGATGCAATCGTATTCTTCCGCTGCAATCATCTCCAATGCTTCGCTGCCATTATTCACGGTGTGCACGTCAATCAGTTCGCCATTGTCAAGAATCTTCACAATTTGTGAACTATCTATTTCATTGTCTTCGACCACCAGCAATTTCTTCTTCTTTCGGTTGTGATAGGAAACGATGTCGGAGAACAACACGTGGAGCGAGTCCACATCGAGTGGCTTCAACTGGAAGCTTCTTGCACCACGTTGCATTGCGAGCAGGTGATTCTCCTCTCCTGAGATGAGGTGTACAGGTATGTGACGGAAGTTGATGTCGTTTTTGAACAGATCGAGAATCCTCCAGCCGCTTCCATCGGGCAGCTTCACATCGAGCGTCACCGCAACGGGCCTGTACTTGTTGGTGAGATCGAACACATCGCCGAAATGCGTGGCTACTACAACCTTCAGCCCGAGTTCATGCGCCTTCTCGATCATGATCTTGGCGAATCGCAAGTCGTCTTCAATCACGAGCACTACATTGTCTCCTTGTGTGATGTTGTTCCTGTCGTCGCCAACCTCGTTGATGATCTCGTTGAGAATCTCGAGGTCTCGCGCTTCGTTTCGCTTGACTGTTGGAACGGAATGAATCTGCGAACGCTCATCGGGCATTTCACTGAGAACGTATTCGCTCATCTTCCTTGCGGCAGGTTTCTCCTTCTTATCGGTAGGAGTGTAGTGCAATGGCAGGTAGAGCGTGAAGGTGCTACCCTTGCCCACTTCACTGTTGAGTTCGATTGAACCACCCAATAGATCGGCAAGCCCGCGGCTGATGGAGAGACCGAGACCGGTACCGCCATACTTACGGCTCGTTGATCCCTCTGCCTGCTGGAAGGCTTCGAAGATTATGTTTTGCTTATCCTTCGAAATACCGATTCCGGTATCCTTGATCTCGAACGCCACGACGCTGTCGGCATTGTCGAGACTTGGATTGCTTTGCCTCCATGAATTCTTCGCCTCGTAGATCGATAGCTTCACTTCCCCCTTCTCTGTAAACTTAAACGCATTCGAGAGGAGGTTCTTGAGAATCTGGTTGAGTCGCTGCGCATCGGTCTCGATGAATTCCGGCAGGCTCTCCTCCTTATCGATGATGAACTTGAGGTTCTTACTTTCGGAGAGATGCTTGAATGTCGTTTCAACGAAGGCAGTGATCTCATTGAAGCGAAGGCTGACGAAGTCGGCAGAAATGTAACCTGATTCAATCTTTGAAAGATCGAGAATGTCGTTGATGAGCTGGATCAGATCATCGCCGCAACTATGGATCGTCTTCGCGTAGCTGACCTGCTTCTCGGTGAGGTTACCATCATGATTCTCGTAGAGTTGTTGCGCGAGAATGAGCAGGGAGTTGAGCGGCGTGCGCAGCTCGTGCGACATGTTCGCAAGGAACTCGGATTTATACTTCGAAGTCAACTGCAACTGCTCCGCCTTTTCCTCGAGGGATTTCCTCGCTTCTTCCACTTCCTTGTTCTTTCCTTCCACTTCTTCCTTCTGTTTCACGAGCAGGTGTGCCTTGTCCTGGAGTTCCTCGTTCGTTCTTCTCAGTTCATCCGCAAGTGACTGCGATTGTTCGAGCAGCGCTTCCGTACGGGAGTTCGCCTCGATTGTATTTAATACGATACCGATACTTTCTGTCAACTGATTAAGGAAGTCGAGGTGAGTCTCGGTAAATGTTTCGAATGATGCAAGCTCGATCACCGCCTTTATCTCTTTCTCAAATAACACTGGAAGTACGACAAGATTCAGCGGGGTTGCCTTGCCAAGGCCTGAACTTATCTTGATGAAATTCTTTGGAACATTTGAGATGAGAATTCTTTCCTTCTCGAGCGCGCACTGCCCAACGAGGCCTTCACCTAATGCGAATTCGAGTGAGGAATCCACTTCTTCGCCGAATGCATAAGCGGCGAAGAGCTTCAATCGCGGATCGCGCATGCCTTCATCCTGCTCGAGAATATAGAACATACCCTTCTGCGCGTTCACCACCTGTGCAAGCTCGGAGAGAATTCTTCTCGTCACCGTGTTGAGGTCCTTCTGTCCCTGCAGCATCTGCGTAAACTTGGCGAGGTTCGACTTCAGCCAGTCCTGCTCCTGGTTACGAAGCGTAGTTTGCTTCAGGTTCGCGATCATCTGGTTGATGGTATCCTTCAACTCTTCCACTTCACCTTTCGCTTCCACGCGGATCATCTGTGTGAGGTCACCCTTCGTTACCGCGGATGCCACATCGGAGATCGCACGCACCTGTGTGGTCAGGTTCTGCGCAAGCTGGTTCACGTTTTCTGTAAGATTCTTCCATGTACCGGAAGCGCCGGGAACGCTTGCCTGTCCGCCGAGTCTTCCTTCCACACCAACTTCGCGGGCCACGTTCGTTACCTGGTCGGCGAAGACCGCGAGTGTATCGATCATCTCGTTGATGGTATCGATAAGCTGCGCCACCTCGCCTCGTGTAACTATCGAGAGTTTTTGTTTCAGATTTCCAAGCGCCACCGCCGTCACAACCTTTGCGATTCCGCGCACCTGGTTGGTGAGGTTGGAGGCCATCATGTTCACTGAGTCGGTAAGGTCTTTCCATGTACCGGCAACGCCCTGTACTTCGGCCTGACCGCCGAGCTTTCCTTCCGTTCCCACTTCACGTGCCACACGCGTTACCTCGTACGCGAAAGAGTTGAGCTGATCCACCATCGTGTTGATGGTATTCTTCAGGTCGAAGATCTCACCCTTCACATCGATGGCGACTTTCTTGGTAAGGTCACCGGAGGCCACCGCCTTCGTTACTTCGGCGATGTTACGCACCTGCGAGGTAAGATTACCCGTCATCTGGTTCACCGAGTCGGTAAGGTCTTTCCATGTACCGGCAACACCGGGTACGAAGGCCTGTCCGCCGAGTTTACCATCGGTACCCACTTCCCTCGCCACACGCGTTACTTCCGAGGCGAAGGCACGAAGCTGGTCCACCATCGTATTGAGCGTTTCCTTCAATTGAAGGATCTCTCCGCGCACGTCCACCGTGATCTTTCTTGACATGTCTCCATTCGCCACGGCGATCGCCACATCGGCGATGTTACGCACCTGCGCGGTAAGGTTACCTGCCATCTGGTTCACCGAATCGGTAAGGTCTTTCCATGTACCGGCAACACCAGGCACGTTTGCCTGTCCTCCTAGTTTACCATCCGTACCCACTTCCCTCGCCACACGCGTTACCTCCGATGCGAAGGCACGCAACTGTTCCACCATCGTATTGATGGTATTCTTCAATTCCAGGATCTCACCCTTCACATCGACTTCGATCTTTCTCGAGAGGTCACCGTTCGCAACGGCAGTCGTCACCTCCGCGATGTTACGCACCTGTGCGGTAAGGTTCGAGGCCATCTTGTTCACCGAATCGGTTAAGTCCTTCCACAAGCCTTCCACTCCCGGCACATCCGCCTGACCACCCAGCATACCTTCGGATCCCACTTCACGCGCCACACGCGTTACTTCCGAACCGAATGAGTTGAGCTGGTCAACCATCGTGTTGATCGTATTCTTGAGTTCGAGGATTTCTCCTTTTACATCTACGGTGATCTTCTTCGATAGATCGCCTCTCGCAATCGCTGTCGATACTTCGGCGATGTTTCTCACCTGCGCGGTAAGGTTCGATCCCATCTGATTTACCGACTCGGTAAGGTCCTTCCACGTACCGCCTACTCCCTGCACCTTCGCCTGACCTCCGAGTTTTCCTTCCGTACCCACCTCTAGCGCCACACGCGTTACTTCCGAAGCGAATGAGTTGAGCTGATCCACCATCGTGTTGATCGTCTTCTTCAGCTCGGCGATCTCACCTTCCACATCTACGGTGATCTTCTTCGAAAGGTCACCATTCGCAACAGCCGTTGTTACTTCGGCGATGTTACGCACCTGCGCGGTGAGGTTCGAGGCCATCTGGTTCACCGAATCGGTAAGGTCCTTCCATGTACCACCGACTCCCTGCACCTTTGCCTGGCCGCCAAGCTTTCCTTCGGTTCCTACTTCAAGGGCCACACGCGTTACTTCGGATGCGAATGAGTTGAGCTGGTCCACCATCGTGTTGATCGTATTCTTCAGCTCGGCGATCTCTCCCTGTACATCCACGGTAATCTTCTTCGAGAGGTCACCATTCGCCACCGCCGTGGTTACATCGGCAATGTTTCTCACCTGCGCTGTTAGGTTAGAGGCCATCTGGTTCACCGACTCAGTAAGATCTTTCCACACACCACCTACTCCTTTCACCGTTGCCTGTCCACCGAGCTTTCCTTCGGAACCCACTTCTCTCGCCACACGCGTTACCTCCGCGGAGAATGAATTCAACTGGTCCACCATCGTGTTGATGGTATTCTTCAATTCGAGGATTTCTCCCTTCACATCCACCGTGATCTTTCTGGACAAGTCTCCTCTCGCCACGGCCGTGGTCACCTCCGCGATATTTCTCACCTGTCCCGTTAGGTTCGAGGCCATCTGGTTCACCGAATCAGTCAAATCCTTCCACGTACCCGCCACACCCTTCACTTCCGCCTGTCCACCGAGCTTACCATCCGTACCCACCTCACGCGCCACACGCGTTACTTCTGATGAGAATGAATTCAACTGATCCACCATCGTGTTGATGGTATTCTTCAATTCCAAAATTTCTCCCTGCACATCCACCGTGATCTTCTTTCTCAGGTCCCCCTTCGCCACGGCCGTCGTCACCTCGGCGATGTTTCTCACCTGGTCGGTAAGATTACCCGCCATCTGGTTTACCGAGTCCGTCAGATCCTTCCACACACCGGCCACTCCCTTCACCTTCGCCTGGCCTCCAAGTTTTCCTTCCGATCCCACTTCTCTCGCCACACGAGTCACCTCCATCGAGAAGAGATTAAGCTGCTTCACCATGTCGTTCACCTCGGAAGCAATCTTCGCGAATTCACCCTGCAACAAGTGATCTCCTATCTGCAAGGGCATTTCCTGAGAAAGATTACCCTTCGCCACAGAACTTATCACATGGGCTATTTCGATTGTTGGATGTACGAGGTCTGAAATGAGACTGTTGATTGAATCGACGCCACTGCTCCAGGAACCTTTGGCGGAGCGTGGAAGAGAAACGCGATGATTGAGATGTCCCTTCTTTCCAATGGTTGTGCTGGCATGCATCAGCTCCTCCATTAAGGTCTGGTTGAGGGCGATGATCTCGTTGAGTGTATCGCAGATCTTGCCGCTCACTCCGAGTTTGTCAATGGGCATTCTCACACTGAAGTTTCCATTTCTTACCTCGGCAAGAACGGAAAGAAGTTCGCGCTCATCCAACACATCATCATCCTTCTGCTTAGCGCCCGCGACCTTGCGTGGCGCCTTGCCATTTCTCTGCGCGGCAGTTCCGGTTTTGGCTGAAACCAAATCTTCAGAAATACTAACGGAGCCTCCCGGCTTAGCCGAAGTCCTGGATTTTTTTTTCATTGATTTAGATTAGTAAATGATGCAACATGAATAGGTGGAAATGGGGAATTTTTTCTACAAAACGGTTTAATCAAAAATGATATGTATCATTTTCAAGTTATCTGAGCCTGCGTAATTTTTTATCCTGCCTGATTAATGATTATGAAAATCACTATATTGTATTCGTTCTGAACCTAAAACACAGAAAAAGCTGTGCCACAAACCAAGCTACCTGCCATACCTGGAAAACGGGCAAGAACCATATTGATAGGAGAAGATGATCTGGACGATCAGGAGTTATTCAGGGAGATTTTTTCCTCAACCGGAAACGATCTCGAACTGCAATTTCTCGCGAATGGATCGCAGGTTATTAATTATCTCGAAGGATGCGAAGAGGAGAAACTTCCGGGTCTCATCATACTTGATTACAACATGCCTGAGATGAGCGGAGCCGACATCCTGAAGCAGCTCAAGACTATCGCGAGATATCAGGATATTCCGAAGATCATCTGGAGCACCTCCGGCTCGAATATCTACAAGAAGAAATGCCTTGAGTATGGAGCATCGGCATACATCATCAAGCCTTCGAATGTAAATGAATTGAAGAATGTGGTGATCCACATGCTATCGTTCGCGAAATGATCAGGATACAGTGGCGAGGTTGGAAACGGAGATTGGTTTCTCCCAGATTGTGATCTGTTCCGTTGGTTTGATGGAATCGAATTCCTGCCTGTATGCGCTCACGAGGTATATCTTAAGATCTGGTCGATCTGCAACAATATCATCTAGCAGCAGCCAGCCTTTTCCGTCGGGAAGATTGTTATCGAGAAATAAAATTTCAGGCTCCTTTTCATCAAGCAATTTCAATCCTTCTTTCAATGTAGAGCCGATAAAAACCTCGAATCCTTTCCTGTTGAAATAACTTTTCATTATCAAGCAGTAGTCTGATTCATCATCGATTATTAGGATCTTTTTTTTTAACATTGCTTAACCGGAAAAATTTTACAGGATGGGTACAGGCTTACAAGGGAACGGGCAAGTTAGTGATAGTTTATCGAAGATCATTTTTCTCGTCGACCCGAAATCCGGGAAAATCGCGTTTTCGGCCACGAGAAATGTCAAAAAATTTCTCATCGAAGCATTCGGCACAGATGATCTGTTTCATCAAACATTGCATAGCAAAAATCGTGAAATAAGCAGCGAGTGGCTGGTCTGCATGCAAGT
>CBINHQ010000046.1:0-10842 GCA_966250475.1 uncultured Chitinophagaceae bacterium | reverse complement strand
TCAGGTATTTCTCGTCGGGATTTTGCTCCAGAATCTCGAGCGCCATACGACGCAGTTTCTTCTGTGCCAGAGATCGGTCAATAATATACTTCTTGTCAGCCATAACTTTAATTCTCGATCGAAAGTAAGGAAGTTTTGATGTAATATTCAATTCAGCCTTGCAGATAAAAGTGACCAAATCGCTTATCTTAGCATCAATATTCCCGCTATGCAGATAGTACAACAGGTTCTGTTCATCCTACTCCTCGGCGTGTCCATCTGGCTCTTTACAAAAAAGGTCCGTGAGATCAGCAGGAACATTCGTCTTGGCAGAGATGAAGATCTTAACGACAACCCCTCAGCCCGGTGGAGGAACGTTCTGATACTGGCTCTCGGCCAGAAGAAGATGTTTCGCAATCCCCTTGTGGCCGTGCTGCATTTCTTCGTGTACGCAGGATTCATCATCATCAACATCGAAATACTAGAGATCATTCTCGATGGCATTGTCGGATCACACAGACTCTTTGCTCCCATGATCGGCGGGTTGTATACTTTCCTGATTAACGCCTTCGAGGTGCTGGCAGTACTCGTTATTCTTGGCTGCGCGATCTTCCTCATCAGGAGAAACATTCTGCGCATTCGCAGATTCACGGGAAAGGATCTCGACGGATGGCCCCGCTCCGATGCGAACTACATCCTCATCACCGAGATTGTGTTGATGACACTCTTTCTCGGACTTAACGCAAGCGACACTCTCCTGCAACAACGAGGCGAGCCGCATTACGCTGGCTATCTTACCGGCAACTTCATTTTCTCACAATTCCTCCATCCCTTGATGGATGGATTCAGCAATAGCACACTGATTGGCATCGAACGCTTCTGCTGGTGGCTTCACATCATTGGCATCTTTGCATTCCTGAATTACCTTCCCTACTCGAAGCACCTGCACATTGTGCTCGCGTTCCCCAACGCCTACTACGGCAAGCTACAGCCAAAGGGAAAGATGGACAATATGCCCGCGATCCAAAACGAAGTGCTGTACGCCATGCAACCTGAACTCGCTCCTGCCGATGGCAGCAATGGAGAAGCACCGAAGAAATTCGGAGCGCGTGATGTACAAGACCTCAGTTGGAAGAACATCATGGATGCCTACAGTTGCACCGAGTGCGGAAGATGCACCGCTGCTTGTCCGGCTAACATCACGGGTAAAAAATTATCACCACGAAAGATCATGATGGACACACGAGACAGGGCCGAGGCTGTGGGAAAGATCATCAACAAGAATGGCGAATTCGTGGATGATGGCAAGGCCTTGCTGCACGATTACATCACCGCCGAAGAACTTCGTGCCTGCACAAGTTGCCAGGCCTGTGTTCAAGAATGTCCGGTAAGCATCGATCCGCTCGACATCATCCTCGAGCTGAGGCGTTACATGGTGATGGAAGAAAGCAACGCACCACAGGAATGGAATTCCATGTTCAGCAACGTAGAAAATAATTTCGCGCCATGGAAGTTCAGTCCTGACGATCGCGATAAATGGGCGACTGAATCAAACTAATCCTGACAACATTCAATCCACAACCCTTCATTCAAAAACAGGTTTTGCATGGGTCCCCTGAGGAAAATTTTTTTTACCGGCATGCTGGTCAGCTTCCTGGGTTCCCTCCCCCTCGGCACACTCAACGTCGCTGCTATGCAGATTTCCGTGACGGAAGGTGTTCTCCCCGCTCTTTACTTCTCAACCGGATCATTGCTGGCTGAAGTCATCTACGTACGACTTTCACTAGTAGCAATGGATTGGATCCGCCGACAGGAGAAACTGTTCAGGATGCTCGAGTACATCACCCTGCTGGTAGTGCTTGCACTTGCAGCTTCGAGCTTCTATGCAGCGCTTAATCCTTCCGTAGAGAAGAATGTGGTACTCAACAGCACCATGCCAAAGTTCGCACTCGGTTTAATGATGAGTGCAATCAATCCTGTACAGATTCCCTTCTGGTTTGGATGGAGCACGGTGCTCTTCACAAAGAAGATACTCCTCCCACGGAGGGATTTTTACAATACTTACATCATCGGCATTGGCTTCGGAACCCTTTTGGGCAACTTCGTCTTCATCTTCGGAGGATTACTGATTGCGAGCCGCATCAACAACAACCAACACATCTTAAACTATGTAATCGGTGGAATCTTCACAATTACCGCCATTGTGCAAATTTGGAAGATGGCAAAGAAGAAAGATGTAACTCATCAAATAGAACATCCTGAAGAATTACAACACAAGATTGAAGTGCACGCGGAAAAGATCGAAGAGAAACTCGATAAGATGAAAGGCAGTTAATCATACTGCTCCAACATCCTGAAATGCCTTCGCGCCTCCTTCAGAAATTCCTTTCCCTTCTTGAACGACCAGTACGGCGTCCCATTTTCGTGATTGTACTTGCTGATCTGGTACAACACCTTCCAATGCTTCAGAATTTCCGCGTAGGCCTGCCAGATATTTAGACCTGCATCGTAGATATGATTTGGCTCTGCACCACAGCCATTGAATTCAAGTATGGAAAAATTCTTACCATTCTTCAGGTCCTCGATTGAACTGCACTTGATGTCGTAGCGGCCGTAGTAGAATTTATCAGTATAGTGACTCAACCCATCGAATACTGCGAGCAGTTTGTCATCAATCTCATCCTTCAGATTAATGAACCTCGCGCCGCGATTGTGGTTGCCTGCATACGAAAGATAAAAATGCTGATCCTTCGGCAGAACCCTGTTCAGTCTGTGCTCGTGGCGTTGCTTCATCTCCTCGAGCCGGTATTTCGCACGAGGATGCTTCATGATCAACTCCAGCAGCGTACTCTCTCCATCTCCATACACTTCGAGCAATTCTTTTTGAATGAATCCGCTGATCGTACCTTTCTCCTGGGCAGGATGACGATAATAAAACACACTTACCTCCACAGGAAGCTCTATCAGCTCCTGCACAATATACTCCACGGGTATGCGGCTATGATACCTGCGCAAATGTTCTTCGTCTTCAATCTTGCGAAACAGAATTCCCTTCATGCCCACATCGGGCTTTACCACGAAAGGATAGTTGAATCCCATCTCCATCAGCCTTCCCTGCACTTCGCCGAAGTTGAGGTCGTGAAGAATGTAAATCGTGCGAGGATAGGAATCGGGAGGAAGTTGTTCATACATCTCCTTCTTACTCTCGCCTTCGAAGCCGCCAAAAGTTAACGTGGGATTTGAGGAACTGAAGAACCAAAACGAGCGGCTCTTCAGACAATACCACAGCCACACCGGACTAATGGGAAAATAAAGAACATAGAAGTTCCACAATTCCCAATTCGTGATTTTCTGATAGAGTTTCTTAATCCACATTACTGTCCGGCAAATTAACTAATTACTTCATTAGCTAAATGTGTAATTAGCTATTTGAAGGGATATTCTTTAGTTTTGATCAAATTTCCCGAATGAACGTTCCTATAATGGCTGAGTTGGCTGCAGAAGGCAAATCACCAGAAATTCTATTCTGGATTGGATGCGCAGGCAGCTTCGATCAGCGAGCACAGAAGATCACAAGAGCCTTTACAACCATACTTAATAAGATAGGCATCAACTACGCAGTCCTCGGAAAGGAAGAAATGTGCACCGGCGACCCCGTCCGTCGTGCTGGCAACGAATTCCTTTTTCAGATGATGGCGTACCAGAACATCCAGGTACTGAATAATTACGGCATTAAGAAAATTGTGACGGCCTGCCCACACTGTTTCAACATCATCAAGAATGAATATTCTGAACTCGGTGGAAACTACGAAGTGATTCACCACACCGTCTTCCTGCAACAATTGATCGATGAAGGAAAGATCAGATTGAAAGATGGCGGAATGTTCAAGGGCAGAAAGATTACTTACCACGACAGTTGTTACCTCGGTCGCTCTAACAATATTTACGAAGCTCCCCGCAAAGTCCTCGAAGCGCTCGATGCAGAATTGGTGGAGATGAAACGCTGCCGCAGCAAGGGTTTGTGTTGCGGCGCCGGTGGCGCACAGATGTTCAAGGAAGAAGAACCTGGCACGACACGTGTTAACTTCGAACGCACAAGGGAAGCCATTTCAACCGGATCACAAATCATCGCATCGGCCTGCCCATACTGCAACACGATGCTTACAGATGGAGTGAAGAACGAAGAAAAGGAAGATGCTGTGCAGGTGATGGATGTAGCAGAACTTGTAGCTGCCAGCCTTGCCGATGATAACGCCTCCTGATCAGGCGCCAATTCGCGAGGCAATCCAGCTATCCTTCACGGGTATGATCCAATTGTTTTCCAACTCCTCCTTGCTCTTCACGAGATTGTTGAAGTAAAGCGTTTCACCATTGAGGAATCCATTCTCCATCGCATATTCTATCTGCGACATGGGAATCATCTGAACCTTATCCTTCACAACAAATGCGAGTGCCAGCCTGTCGAAAAGATTCACGCCAAACCTTCGCTCGATTTCTTTTATGAAACGTACAGAACTATCGGTGCTGCATCCGCCAACCGTGGTAACAGATTCATCCGCCATTAGAACGATAAATTGTCCGAAGAACAAATAGGCCTCACCCTTCACCGGCTCGCCATGGCTGACCCATTGCCGGGTGAACTCCTTCAGCATGTCTTCCAGCTCCAGCGCTTCGCCAAGCGAAAACAAACGACCTGATTGGTAGACCCAGACTTTGGAGTCGGGAAGGAAGGCGGGGTTTAGTAAAGACCTGTATTCTAAGTTCATGTTGGGTTTAAAAGTTTAAAAGTTTAAGGGTTTATGGGTTCGTTTGGGGTTTGGAGTTTGGGGTTTGGGGTTTGGAGTTTGGCTGAACTAATCATAAAAAATCATAAGCAATCATAACAAATCCGTGTCCCATGGTCCTGCACTCAAAGGCTCTAACTAAAAAGAAGACTTTCACTGTCAACTGCCAGCCTTTCCCTTCTTCAGCGCAGGCTTCTTTCCCTCCCCTCTCTTCGCCACTTTCACAAAACTATACGCCACGCTCACCCTGAAATTTCTCGTATTCGAGGTGCTGTAACTCTCAAGCATGAACTTCGGCGCATATGTATAATTCCTGTTTCTCTGTCTTGAGAACGGATCGATGAAATTCACCGTCACCGTCAATCTCTTCTGGAAGAACTTCTTCTGCACTCCCGCATTCATGCTCCAGTTCCACCTTGCATATCCCTGAGGATTGGCGAATCGGTTGAACGTGAAACTTCCTGTCAGATTCATCACATCCTTCAACGCGTAGGTTGAATTAAAGTTCGAGGTAAACGATCCTCCATTCCTGTACCTGTTCACCGTTCTGTCGAATTCGCTGTACTCATTGTACCTGTACGTGGCGCTCACATTTGCGCGCAGTTTGCGATTGATTGTGATTCCACCCCAGGTGCTCAACTCGTATTCCTTCCTGCCACTGATGTTTTCCCAGGTCACCTGCGTTCTTCCATCCGGCAACAAAGTTCGCACTCTGCTGTAAATGTCCTGCACGCTGTTGTATCCAAGTCCGAGATTGATGTAATACTTCGTCTTTGTTCTTCCTATCACCAGATCAAAATTATCCGCAGTGGACGGACGAAGCTGATCGTTCCCGAACCGGATATTGTAGGGATCAGAAAAATCGATTGTTGGATTCAATTCGTTTATTCCCGGTCTCCTGATCGTGCGGCGATATGCAAGGGTAAGATTCAACACATCCTTCCAGGTCCGGTTCATATTCGCGAAAGGAAGAAGGGTCCAGTAATTATTCTTCGCCTCTCTCGACTCCTTGATTAGCTCAAACAAAATTGAAGTGTTCTCCGCAGACAATCCCGCTGTCACGCTGAAGTCCTCCGAAATGATCTGCTTCAGCGATGCACGAAGGTTAAGAATCGATTGATGGAATTCGAACTCATTACTCAGTAATTCGGAATTCACCCAATCGTCGTCAGACTTGCTGAAATATGATGCATCCACATTCACATCACTGTTGCTTCGATTGTAAAACGAGCCCAGTGAGAGATGCGTCTTCTTCCTGAATATCGGCCTGTCGTAACTCACTCGTATGCTTCTTCCGTTACTGCTGTTGTCTGTCAACTGCTGTTGAGAAGAGTCTATGCCATTCGGCGTATGATCGGGATTGAAGAATTGCTGATAGTAGTCCCTGTCCCCTTTGCTTGAGGCAAGGTTTCCAGTTGCGATTATTCTAAACACCTCTCCAGGCAATTTCGTACGAAGCAAATACGATAGTGTGATGTTTCCATTGATGTTGCTGCCATCATTCCTTATTGAACGCTCACTCAGTCGATATGTATCGCCAAAGCGATTAATGTTCCTGTATGTCGTGATGTTATTATTGAGATAATCGTTTTGATTCAATTGAAGAACCACATTCAACGACTGGAGTTTTGTGAAGTCGTATTCGAGATTCACTCTAAGGTTCGGGCGAAGACTTTTGTTCCTATACCTGTTTTCCGTATTGAAGAAATTGGAAGAGTCTGCATAAAAATTATTCCTGCTGGAGTATCCATTTCCCTCGTAAATGTTGCTGGAGATGCCTGCGTTAATGCTCAGAATAAATCCCTGTTTCCGATAAGTGAAGTTGCCGCTTCCGCGAATCTCTCCCCTCGTGCCTCCTGTAACAGAGAGTCGTCCTGTGCGACCCACCCTTCCCTTCTTTGTCACGATGTTGATCACGCCGCCCTGCTCATTCGCATATTGCGGCGGAGGGTTCGTCATCACTTCTATCTTTTCAATCGAACTGCCCGGCATTGATTCAAGAAGTTCCTGAAGCTGCTGTAAGTTTAGTTCAACAGGTTTATCATCGATCAGGATTCTCGGCTCCTTTCCACGCACCGTTATCTTTCCGTCCGGATCCTTCGCTACCAACGGCACACTCGTGAGCAATTCATCCGCGGTACTTCCCGCGCTGAGCGCCGACTCACCCGCATTGAATGTGATGTTGCCATCCTTCGACTGAATCAGAGGCTTCTCAGAATAAATCACGATCTCGCTGAGACTTTCTGATTGCGCAGGCTGCAGCACAAGATCCTGTAAGTTAAAATCAGCCCTTTCGGCCCTGAAATGAAGACTGTCGATGATCAACACACGAAGGCCCACAAAACTCACCCGCAAACCATAGTAACCATAATCGATATTCGAAAAATAAAATTCGCCATTGTCGTCAGTAATCACCGATTGCCTCGAAAGCGTGTCCTCCATCGAAACGAGTTCGGCCGTTGCTCCCTGGAGGGCTTTGCGGTTCTGATCCATCACATTTCCTGAAAGCAGTCCTCCCTGTCCAAATGATGCCATAGCCAGGAACAGGAGTGGAAGAATTATTGGGAGCCTTTTCAAATCCAGAGGGGTTAAATACAAAGATACTGAGTTAATTAGACAGTTTGCAAAATGCCCGATTCCCTGCCATCCTGTCATATAATCTTGTATATTTGCAGACTGATCAAACCCCGGAATTCCGTGTTTTTAAGCCAGATTTTTCAGACACTGAGTTCCGGATTCCGAAATAATTCAATCAAATGTTCGAACTGTTACACGATAAAGTGCACGATGAGGGCCGTCAGGGAGAGGCGTATGCTCCTTTCAGGGAGGATCCAAATAATTACAGGAAGCGATTCTATATCGAGAGCTATGGCTGCCAGATGAATTTTGCAGATAGTGAAGTGGTCGCATCGATCCTCAACACCGAGGGTTACGGGGCCACACGCAATGTGGAGGAAGCTGACCTGATCTTCATCAACACCTGCTCCATTCGCGAGAAAGCGGAGCAGACCGTTCGCAAACGCCTGACCGAATTCAGGAAAATAAAGGAGCAGCGAAAGGGCCTGTTGGTTGGCGTGCTTGGCTGCATGGCTGAGCGATTGAAGTCGAAGTTTCTCGAAGAAGAAAAACTCGTCGACATTGTTGTGGGTCCGGATGCGTATCGATCCCTACCTTCCCTGGTGGAAGAGGCAGAAGGAGGGCAGCGTGCTGTGAACGTATTACTGAGTCGTGATGAAACATATGCCGACATCTCCCCTATTCGCATCGACAGCAATGGCGTCTCTGCATTTGTGAGCATCATGCGAGGTTGCAATAACATGTGTTCATTCTGCGTGGTTCCTTTCACGAGAGGAAGGGAACGCAGCAGGAATTTTGAAAGCATCATCGCGGAGTGTACAGAACTTTATGAACGCGGATACAAAGAAGTGACACTGCTTGGGCAGAATGTGGACAGTTATTATTATACAGCACCGGGACAATCAACCGCCATCACCTTTGCAAACCTTCTGGATGCTGTGGCAAGAATTTCTCCCAAGCTTCGTGTGAGATTCTCTACCTCACATCCGAAAGACATTACCGATGAAGTGTTGCACACCATGGCAGCACACGAGAATATTTGCAAATACATTCACCTTCCTGTGCAGAGCGGGTCAACAAGGATATTGCAATTGATGAACCGCACCTACACCCGTGAATGGTATGCAGCCAAGGTTGATCGCATTCGCGAGATCCTTCCGGGATGCGGAATCAGTTCCGACATCATCGCGGGATTCTGTACAGAAGAGGAACGCGACCACAAGGACACTCTCTCCATCATGGAATACAGCAAGTACGACATGAGCTATATGTTCTTCTACAGCGAACGTCCCGGTACGCTTGCACAGCGTCGCTACAAGGATGATGTGCCGGAAGATGTGAAGAAGCGCAGGCTGCAGGAGATTGTAGAACTGCAGAACAAGCTTTCGCTCGAGAGCAACCGGCGCGATGTGGGCAATATCTTCCAAGTGCTGATAGAAGGCGAAAGCAAGCGAAGCGCGGACGACTGGATGGGAAGGAGTTCGCAGAACAAAGTGATTGTATTTCCCAAGCAGGGAACTGAACTTAAGAAAGGCGATTATGTTAATGTAAGAATCACCGGCTGCACGCAAGCCACCTTGTTGGGTGAGGCGTTATGAAGCCGGGTTACATTAATACCATAATTATTGCTGCAAATGGATATACAGACTATCAAGAACAGGTTTGGAATAATCGGCAACTCCCCTGCCCTCAACTATGCGTTGCAGGTGCGGCGACCGACCTCACCGTGCTCATCTTCGGAGAAAGCGGCGTGGGTAAGGAAGCATTCTCGCAGATCATACACACCCTTTCACCGAGAAAACATAATCCCTTCATCGCCGTAAACTGTGGTGCGATTCCCGAAGGCACCATTGATTCAGAATTGTTCGGTCACGAAAAGGGTTCCTTCACCGGGGCTGTCGATTCCAGAAAAGGTTATTTCGAAACCGTTAACGGCGGTACCATCTTCCTTGACGAGATTGGAGAAATGCCGCTCGGCACACAGGCAAGATTGCTTCGCGTGCTCGAGGCAGGCGAATACATTCGCGTAGGATCATCCAAGGTGCAGAGGACTGACGTGCGTGTGATCGCTGCAACCAACAAGGATTTGCTCCAATTGGTACAACAAGGTAAGTTCAGGGAAGACCTTTACTACCGTCTCAGCACAGTCCCTATCAGAGTGCCTGCGTTGCACGACAGGCCGGAAGACATTCATCTTCTCTTCAGGAAATTCGCCGCTGACTTTGCTGACAAATACAAGACCGCTTCCATTCAACTCGATGATGAGGCGAAACAACTTTTAATTAACTATCCCTGGCCCGGCAATGTGAGGGAATTGAAGAATATTGCGGAACAGATTTCCGTGCTTTCACCCGAGAAGGTAATTACAGCGAGGGAACTAAGCAAGTACCTCAAGCCTTATTCAAACAACAGGCTGCCCATGGTCGTCACTCCCCAACAAGGAAGCGGCCAGGAATTTGCAAATGAAAGAGAGATCCTGTACAAGCTCTTTTTTGATATGAAGAAGGATGTGACGGAACTGAAGCGAATGTTTCTCGAAGTTTTGCAGAATCCCAACATCGTTTCACAGAGCCCTGCGCTGATTAAGGAGCTCAAAGAGCTGAAAAACCAGGATAACCTCCAACCTTTGCTCGTGCAGCCGCAGTTGCAACACATGCCATCGGTGATTCCGATGCAACAGAACCAGGGCAATACGAATCTGCACAAGATAGATGAGCACGAAGAAGTAGACGAGAGCCTGAATATAATGGACAAAGAACGTGAGCTTATCATCAAGGCGCTAAAGAAACACAAGAGCAAGAGAAAGGATGCGGCGCTCGACCTGGGCATCAGCGAACGCACACTTTACAGGAAACTGAAAGAATACGATATTGAGGAATAAACGAAATCCCGAATGCGATTAAAGACTAACAGAATACTATTGCTCCCGGTGATCGCCATGCTACTCGCAGTTGTCTTCGGTAGTTGCAATGTCTATCGCTTCAGGGATGTTTCCATTCCACCCGAGGTAAATACCTTCAAGGTTTATTTTATCGAGAACAAGGCGACGTACATCAACCCGCAGATAAGTCCGCAGTTAACTGATCAACTGCGTCAGAAGATCGCCACTCAAACAAGATTGAAGCAAACGAATGGTGATGCTGACTGGGAGATCACGGCGACGATAACGGATTATTCGTTCAGTACTTCTGGCATTTCCAATCAGCAGAGCGGAACAAACAGGATAAATGTTACTGTACAGATTGAATTGAATGATTTGGTGAAGGGTGTTGTCACTCCCCTTTCGGTGAGCAGGAACTTCGACTTCCCCTCTACCCAAAGCATTCAGCAGGCAGAAGTGGCATTGCTAAATGATATAATTAAGGGATTGTCGGATGATATCTTTAACAGGCTGTTTTCGAATTGGTGAGATGGTTGGAAGCAGGATGCGTTAGTGAGCAGGGCCAGGGTACACGGATTTGATATGATTGCTTATGATTTGTTATGATAATATCCGTGTGCA
>CBINHQ010000045.1:0-10856 GCA_966250475.1 uncultured Chitinophagaceae bacterium | reverse complement strand
GCTGTAATTTCCATTGAAGTAAAATTCATACGGAGTCCATACGATTGCAAGGGGGCCATCTATTTTAATTGCTTCGAAGGTGATGCGTTCGTCGGCAGAGTCCTTCATCAGGCTTCCAACCATTTTTCCAAAATCCTGCACGCTTTCGTTTCTCACAATTGTTTTTCCTTCTCTCGTCTGCACGATGGTCTGCATAATCGCGCTTTCGGAAAATGTGGAGAGTAACGAACCGGTGTCGCCATTGCGCATTGCGTTAAACAATGTGTTGATTACAGTCTTTACAGAGTCTTCTGTGGATTGGGCCTGGCATGCATATCCCGCCAGGAGGAGTGTTAAGAAAAATGAAAATCTACGCATTTTTTGTCCTTTGATTAATCTTTACGCAATCGTTTGCCGTCCTAAAGTAAAATGTATTTTTCATGAAAACATTGAAATTTTTACCGGCGGTAGCCCTGCTGGCATTCGTGCTTGTGAGCTGTGGCAGCAGTCGTGATTACCATCGCTCGCATTATCCGCCTCCGCCACCACCACCTCGTGCTGCGGTATCGCTGATCTTAAGTCCGCGCCCGGGATTGGTTATCTCCGTTCATCCGAATGGCAGGCAGTACTACCGCGATCCGTATGGTCGCATTTACTGGCGCGGTCCCGATCATCGATTTTATTTAGACAGGAAGTACATGCGAAGATCGTATCATTCGCATAGGCAGTATAGGGATTGGAGGAGATATTATCGTTGACCGTATACAGTATACCGTTGACCGTGTCGATGCACTTGATGAGCGATGGGGGATGAGGGTTGGGAGATGGGAGATGGGAGATGAGAGATGAGAGATGAGGGTCTAGAGACAAAGTCTCAAACTTAAAGTATCGAAATAAAACTAAACCTTTCGAATCGAAGTCCCTCATCCCCGATTTTCATCGGGGCAAGCTCCTCGTCTTTCATCGTAAGACGGTCAACGGTATACTGTCAACTGTCAACCTCCCTAGCACCCGAGTATCTTCAACATCGTTAACGGTATACTGTCAACTGTCAACCTCCCTAATACCCAAGTATCTTCAACATACTCTGCGCGGTCTGCTGTTTCGCATACAGCCAGTCGACCAACTTACCATTGCGGTCGTACCCAACTATCACATGCTTGGGTGATGGGATCAAACAATGCTTAATACCGCCGTATCCGCTGATCTGATCCTGGTAAGCGCCGGTGTGGAAGAATCCCACATAGAGTGGCTCACCGTTATTTAGCTTGGGAAGAAACACTTCATTGATGTGCTCTTCGGAGTCGTAGTAATCGTGGCTGTCGCAGGTGATGCCTCCAAGCACCACGCGTTGGTACTCCACATCCCATTTGTTGACGGGAAGCATGAGGAAGCGTTCACCGATCCCCCATGTATCGGGTAGTGTGGTGATGAAAGATGAATCAATCATGTACCAGTTCTCGCGATCGTTCTGCTCCTTCTCTCCTATCACGCTGTAGATGTGTGCCATGCTCTCACCCACGGTGTAGCTTCCAAACTCGGTGAAGATGTTAGGCATTGGCACTCTCGCTTTCTTGCACGCGGTTTTAATATTCCTCACAATCTCGTTAATCATGAACTGGTAATCGTACTCGAAGCCAAGTGAATGCTTGATCGGGAATCCGCCACCGATGTTAATCGAGTCAAGTTCGGGACAAATCTTCTTCAGCTGACAATAGAGGTTGATGATCTTATTTAATTCACTCCAGTAGTAGATATCATCCTTAATTCCTTTGTTAAGGAAAATGTGAAGCATCTTCAATTGAAACTTGCTCTCGTAGCCTTCGATTCTGTCAACATAGAACTCGAGAATGTCCTTTGCGCGAATGCCCAGGCGTGAAGTATAGAACGGAAACGTTGGTTCTTCTTCCGCCGCCACCCTGATGCCGAGTTTGAATGGAACCTTTACTGACTTCGCATATTCCCTCAACTCTTCTTTGTTGTCGAGCACCGGAATCACATTCTGGAAACCCGTGTTGAGGAGATTGGCGATGCGTCGCGTGTATCCCTTCTGCTTGTAGCCGTTGCAGATGATGTGAATGTCTTTGTTGATCTTCTTTTTCTGATAGAGCTTCTTGATGATCTCTATATCATAAGCATATGAAGTTTCAAGGTGAATCTCGTGCTTCAATGCTTCCTCTACCACGAAGCTGAAGTGCGAACTCTTGGTGCAATAGCAATAGTAGTACTTGCCTTCGTACTTATGTTTTTTGAAGGCATTGGCGAACATCGTCTTCGCCTTCTTTATCTGCATCCCAATCTTGGGAAGGTAACTCAACTTGAGAGGGGTACCGTACTTTTCGATGAGCGCTTTTAAATCCACACCATTAAACTGAAGATATCCATCTTTCAGCTCAAAGCCATCCTGAGGAAAATTAAAAGTCTGCTGTACGAGGTCATGGTAGGTATTGTTCATTTCTTATTGAAAAGGTTACCGGGAATAATTACCGGGTACAAATGTAGATGTTTGGTTAATTCTTTGGCCTAAAAAAAACGACACCCCGGGAGGTGTCGCTTCCATTGAATTCGGCAAAAATTATTTTACGGAATTGATTAGGTTCTTGAAAGTCTCGGGATTGTTCATCGCGAGGTCAGCCAGTACTTTTCTGTCGAGATCAACACCCTTCTTGCGAAGCTGGTTGATGAATTCAGAGTAAGTGAGGCCTTCAGCACGAACCGCGGCGTTGATACGGGCGATCCACAGGCTGCGGTATTCCCTTTTCTTCAACTTGCGGCCTACGTACATGTAGGTCATTCCCTTCTCAACGACGTTCTTGGCAACTGTATACACATTCTTACGCTTGCCATAGAAGCCCTTGGCTTGTTTCAGTATTTTTTTCCTGCGTGCTTTTGAAGCAACTGCATTTTTTGAACGAGGCATATCTTAAAGAGTTTTAAAATTAATAATGATGATTAATGGAGCGTGGCTTACTTCATGCGAAGAAGGCGCTTAACAAAATCAAGATGAGATTTTGCAACCTCTCCATCTTTTCTCATGTTGCGTTTGCGCTTCTTAGATTTTTTGGTAAGAATGTGACGCTTAAAACTCTTTTGATGCATAATCTTTCCAGAGCCTGTTACTTTGAAGCGTTTCTTGGCGCTGGAGTTTGTCTTTACTTTAGGCATTGTTAACCTTATTAATTTACACCCTTGAGGCGCTCCCCACAGGGGGATCCTTTTCGAACCTCTTCAGGCAATACGACCAGCCAAAAGCCAGCCTCCGTTTAAAACGGGGTGCAAAGATAGGCCTGCTACAGGAATTCTCCAATTCAGATTTGATTCCCACCAAACTCTCAAATGAATGGTTTCCTCATTTTCAAATTTTCAAATTCTCAAATTTTCAAATTACCTTATTTCTTGGGATCCAACGCCTTATCAATCATCACCACAAGGTACTGGAGGTGATTCCTGTTCATTTCGCCTGGAATCGATGCAGACGCTGCCCTGATCTCCGTGCGAAGGCTGGTGAGGTGCGCACGAACCACAGCCGGAATGTCGGACTTGTCGGTGTTGGAGAATCCCAATCCCACTGACACCTGGAAGTTGAGCTGCACATTCGCTGGCTGAGGAGGATTCAGCAGTTTATCCAACACAAGTATGTAGGTGCGCTGCAGATTTCTCCTGTACACATCGATCGACTTCTTCGTAGAGAGTTCAGTCCAGATGCCTTTCTTCAAGTCGGTGAACAACTCCGTCATCGTGTAGGCTTTCGTGCCCATCATGGCTTCGGCATCGATCATCTTTCCAAGGTTGCGGCCGGAGAGTATGCGGTTCAGCATGCTTTCCTGGATGCCACCGATGATTACCGGACCGTTGAGTCCTGCCTTTCCGTAAATGTCTTCATCGATCAGCCACTTTGGTGTGTTGAATAAATTCTTATTCAGGAAATCAACGGCCTCCTTCTGCTTCGCCTCGGGAACGAACTCGTACACGGCTCCGTCTTGCTCTACCGTCTTCGGAGTCTCCATTATTCCGCCGACATATTTTGCCACGTGACCCATGTACTGGCTGAATTGATCAGTCACTTCGGTGTACATGGAACGAAGAGAAGAGTAATCCTTGTTCGGTTCCTTTGTCCATTCAACAAGATTTGGAATAATTCTTTGGAGATTCTTAATTCCGTACATGCTTCCTTTCATTGGATCATCGCCAACCTGCTCACGCTGTGAACGCGGATCATCGGGATTGGTTTCGGTACCAAACCAAAGGCGCTTGTCGGCAAGTCTTGTAATCACCCATTTGTTGAGGTGAGCCTTCTCTTCTTCTTCGGAAGTGATATTCGGAAAGAGTTTGTATCCCCATTCGATTGCCCAGTCGTCATAGTCGCCGATTCTGGGGAAGAGACCTGCGCGGCTGATGTTGTCTTCAGGTTGCGCCACGTAGTTGAATCGCGCATAGTCCATGATGGATGGCGTGTGTCCATTCTCTTCAACCCATTTCTTATCGCGGAGTTTCTCAACGGGTACGGTTGAACTCGAACCATAATTGTGGCGAAGACCGAGTGTATGACCTACTTCGTGAGATGATACAAACCTGATTAGTTGTCCCATCAGTTCATCATCGAAACGCATTGTTCTCGCGCCTTCATCCACAGGTGCGCATTGCACGAAGTACCAGTCGTGGATCAATTGCATTACGTTGTGATACCAGTTGATGTGACTCTCCAGTATCTCACCACTTCTCGGGTCAGCGATGCTGGGTCCGCTCGCATTGGGAATGGGCGAAGGCTTGTATACAATGGCGGAATATCTGGCATCTTCGAGGCTCCACTCAGGATTTTCTTCTTTCGTGGGCGCCATCTTTCCTATGATGGCATTCTTGAAACCTGCTTTCTCAAACGATTTCTGCCAGTCGTTGATTCCCTGGATCAGGTAAGGAACCCATTTCTTCGGAGTTGCAGGATCGATGTAAAATATGATTGGCTTTGCCGGTTCTACCAGTTCACCGCGCTTGTACTTCTCCATATCCTCGGGCTTTGGCTCAAGTCTCCAGCGCTTGATGAGTCGAACTGATTCCACCCCATGCGGATTTGCATCGAAGTCGGTGTAACCAGTAGTGAAGTATCCAACACGAGCATCGTAATTTCTTGGCTTCATCGGAACCTTAGGCAGCATCACAAGCGAACTGTTGAGTTCTACTGTAATGTTTCCCGAAGGAGCGGAAGAGCGAGAACTGCCACTGGAAGAAGGCGCCGCACTACGTCCATATGTTTTCACCGTGCTTATTTCTATATTGGTGGGATATGATCTCACACCAGCGATGTATGATTTATCGGACTGCTGCGAACCAATCCTGTTGGAAGTCTTCAGCGAACTGTTGAAGAACAGCACATCATTATCGCTGGAGATGTAATCCGTCACGTCAATAACCGATCCCATAGAATCACGTGAGAATGCCTTAATGTCAAACGAAGCAGCAATTGGCTGAACGTTTGAATTGTTCACCACCGTGAACATTGGCGAAGTTGAATCCTTCGCATATTCTGCAAATGAAACAGTGCGGAGAAACACCTTGTTGTTTGGTCCCTTCTCAAATCGTATCACATTCTGTCCGATCTGATCTCCTGCATAACCGAAGAAACCATTTCGCATCCCGGCCGATGCACGTGAAATACGGTTAACTACGAGAATGTCTCTTCCAAGGAGGCTGTCGCCTATCTCGAATAAATAACGGTCTTCAACTTTGTGAACCGTGAAGAGTCCCCAATCCGAGGAGGCAGTTGGCGGAACAACTTCCTTATAAGGCTTTGGGCCTTTTCCATTGGAACCCGATTTCCTGGTGGAGTCCGACTTGGGTTGGGCGGTGGAGACTGTACAAATTGCAAGCGCGATAATTGCAACCGCGCCTTTTCTTAAGAACTGTCTTGTGTGCATCCGGTGATTTGTTTTTATGGCTCTCAATATAATTAACAAATTGTCTATTCACTCACCATTTAAATAAAAAACCGTCTTGCACCAGGCAGGACGGCTTCTTATATGGAATAAAATTGACTTATGATTTCTTTTTCGTCTTTGGCGCGAACATCGCAAGCATTCTTCTTCCTTCCATCTTCGGCATGTTTTCAAGTACGCCAACATCAGCGAGACGCTCTGCGAATTTGAGCAACAAAAGTTGTCCCCTTTCCTGGAATTGGATGGAACGACCCTTGAATTGCACATAGGCTTTCACCTTGTTGCCGTCCTGTAGAAATCCTTCAGCATGTTTTGCTTTGAAGTCGAAATCGTGATCGTCTGTATTCGGCGTGAAGCGAATCTCCTTTACTTCGGAAACCTTGCTTTTCGCCTTCATTTCCTTTTCCTTCTTCTTCTTATCGTAGAGGAATTTATTGTAGTCGATGATCTTGCACACGGGTGGATCCACCTGTGGAGAGATCTCAACCAGGTCAAGTTCCTGGTCCTGCGCCATCTTCAATGCTTCCTGCAAAGAGTAGATGCCAACTTCTACGTTGTCGCCAACCAATCGCACTTGCGGGGCGCGAATGTACTGGTTGATCCTGTGCTCAGCCTCCTTGCGTGGAACGAAACGTCCCCTGAATCCGCCTTTATTAAATCCGCCACCGCCGGGTTTCTTGAAACCTCCGCCAGATGGCCTGTTGAACCCGCCTCCGGGTTTTTGTGGTACTGCCATTTATTTTATTTGGTTAAGCCCCTTCCTGAAGGGGGCGATAAATTTATTAAGAAATTCCCTCTCAGGCTTTCTGGGAAAATAATCAATTAATCTGACCTGCGTTCTTTTATTTCGACTCTCAGGTCTTCCACAAACTGGTCAACCTTCACAGTTCCAGCGTCACCCTTACCGTGTTTTCTCACGGCCACCATGTCTTCATTCATCTCCTTCTCTCCTACTACGAGCATGTATGGCACCTTCATCAACTCCGCATCCCTGATCTTCTTACCAATTTTCTCACTGCGGTCATCAACTTCTACACGAATATCAGCATTTTTCAATTTCTCTGAAACAGATTGTGCGTATCCCATGAACTTATCGCTGATGGGTAGCACCTTCACCTGCACGGGGGCCAGCCATGTGGGGAACCTGCCTGCGTAATGCTCGAGCAGGAATCCGATGAAACGCTCATGTGTGCCCAGGGGCGCTCTATGAATGATGAGGGGAGTATCGGTTTGATTGTCCTGGGTCACAAATTCAAGGTTGAATCTTCTGCCTTGTGCAAAGTCGACCTGGTTAGTTGCAAGCGTGAACTCCCTGCCGATCGCGCTCCAAATCTGCACGTCGATCTTGGGACCATAGAATGCTGCTTCATCCTGAACCTCCACGAAAGGCGTGTTGGTTTTAATGAGAACGTTCCTCACCAGCTCTTCCGTTTCCTTCCAGAGTTCGGGTTCGTTCACATACTTCTGTCCGAGTTTGGAAGGATCGTGCAATGAGAGCCGCATCACGTATTTCTCCACTCCAAAGAGTTTGAAGTATTTCAGATACAATTCATTCACTGCCCTGAACTCATCATAGAATTGTTCTTTGGTGCAATAGATATGCGCGTCGTTCATGTGGAGGCAGCGCACACGCATCAAACCAAACAATTCACCACTCTGCTCGTAGCGATAGCAGGTTCCGTACTCCGCGAGGCGAAGAGGAAGGTCTTTGTAGCTTCTCGGTTCAGCGGCGAATATTTTGTGATGGTGTTGGCAGTTCATAGAACGCATGTAATACTTCATAACCTCGATTTACATTGGTGGGAACATGCTGTCCTGGTAGTAAGGCAGGTGACCGCTGGTGAGATACATGCTTTCCTTCGCGATGTGAGGTGTGACCACGCGCTTGTATCCACCCTTGCTTTCATTTTCCTTCGCGAGCTTCTCGAGTTCTTCGATGATGATTGTGCCGTTGGGCAACCAGAGAGGCAAACCCTGACCTACATCGTCATCCATTGTGAAGATGCCGAGCTCCTTTCCGAGCTTGCGGTGATCGCGCTTCTTTGCTTCCTCGAGCATGAGCAAATACTCATCGAGTTCCTTTTGAGAAGGAAAGGTTACACCGTAAACCCTTGTCAGCATCTTGTTCTTCTCATCTCCTTTCCAATATGCTCCCGCAATGCTTGTGAGCTTTATAGCCTTGATAGCTCCTGTGGAAGGAATGTGAGGTCCCCTGCAGAGATCGGTGAAATTTCCCTGCGAGTAGAATGTGATCTCTCCATCGTTCAGCCCCTGCAGAAGGTCGAGTTTATATTCGTCGCCTTTATCTGTGAAATATTTTACAGCTTCTTTCTTGGAGATTTCCTTTCGCAGGTAAGGATTGTTTTGCTTCGCCAGTTCGTTCATCTTCTTCTCCAATGCAGCAAGATCCTCTTCGGAAATCTTGCGATCGCCGAGGTCCATGTCATAATAAAAACCGTTTTCCACGGGAGGTCCCACCCAAAACTTCACGCCAGGGAACATGGACTCCACCGCTTCGGCCATCAGGTGGGCAGAAGAATGCCAGAAGGTCGTTTTTCCTCCTGTATCGGCCCATGTCAGCAGTTTCAGTGATGCATCTTCATTAATGGGACGCGTGGCATCCCATACTTCTCCATTGATTTCGGCAGCCAGTACCTTCCTGGCCAGCCCTTCTGAAATGGATTTCGCGATGGATAGTGCGGTAGCGCCTTTCTCGTATTGCCTTGTTGCTCCGTCCGGGAACCTGATATTAATCATTATTATTTCGAATCATTTAGGACGGCAAAAATAGTTGATTAGGAGGATAGTTGGTGATGGGCGGCCATTCGCTAATTGATTAATTAGCTAATTAGTTAATTAATTAATTGCGCCTGCGGTGTTGGGCGGCTACGCCGCGTTTCTCAACCGCTGGGAGTGGGAGATTTTACCGCGGAGGCGCAGGAGAACGCGGAGGTTGGATTGGTGTACAATGGAGACTTCTTTCGAATTTCCTCTTGTTGCTGTATGAATTCTAGAGCAAATGCTGAACATTTTGGTGTCACCCCGGGCTTGACCCGTTTCATCCCGGACTTGATCCGGGAGTTCTCGATACCTGCATACTTTGCATCTCGCAATTGCTAATTCACCCTCCGCGTCCTCTCCGCCTCTGCGGTAAAAAACCTCTGCGTCCTCTCCGTCTCCGCGGTAAGATCTCCCAGCGGTCTCTGCGCAATGAATTAACAAACTCTTTCCCCACCCATCTCAACATATTTACTAGTTTTGAAACCTCATGAAGCGGACCAGCATCGCCCTGTTGAACACTCTCGCAATTTTACTCACCGGATTCCTTGTACAGGCACAGGACCTCACGGGCATCTGGCGCGGGTATTTCATTTCTGAAGACGGAGATCAATACAAACTTGAGTTCCAGGTTCAGCAAAACAAAACGCTTGCCGTCACCGGCGTTTCTTATTCCTATCTCGACGTTCGTTTCTATGGCAAGGCTACCATGACCGGCAGCTTCAGCAGATCGCAGGGAAAAATGCGCATCCGCGAAATCAAGACCGTGGAAGTGAAAAGCACTACCGGCGGAGGCACCTGCATCATGAACTACGACCTCACCTACAGTAAATCCGGCCGCGAAGAATTTCTCGAAGGAACTTATCTCGGTAAGCAAGAGATCAGATCAGGTGAGAATCCTTACAAATGGGGCGATTGTGGACGCGGTGTCGTTTACCTCAGAAGGGTCACCACTTCCAACTTCTACGTGGAGCCATTCCTGCGCAGAGATAACATTACTCGCAGACCGCCGCAAAACAACAACTCAAACAAAGAAACTCCAAAACGAGATGCTCCTGTCAGGAAACCTCCTGTAGTCCGCAATAATCAAAATGAAACACGGAGACAACCTGTAGAAAAACCAGTAATTGATTCCGCAGTGAAGAAGCCGCAGGTTAAGCAGGAAATTGAGAAGCCGAAAGTCACTGATGTACCACCCGTGCTAAAGGAACGCCAGAATGAACTAATGAAATCGCTCGTTGTTCATTCACCCGATGTTACAGTAAAGCTTTACGACAACGGAACGATCGACGACGATACAATTTCTGTTTACATGAACGGCAGACTCGTGCTCTCCAATCAGCGACTAACCGCCGCACCGCTCACCATAAAATTGAAACTCGATGAGGAAAATTCAGAACATGAACTCGTGATGGTAGCCGAAAACCTGGGAAAAATTCCACCCAACACTTCCCTCATGATCGTAGAAGCCGGAGACCAGCGATTCGATGTCCGCATCACCTCAACAGAACAGAAGAACGCCCTCGTCCGGTTCAGGTACGTGCCCAATTAACTAATTAATTAATTAATTAGCTCATTAGTTAATTAACCAATTACCGTTGCTGTAATTTTGCTCAGCCTCCTAATTCAAATTCCCTATTTTCATTTTTAATGCAACGCACGATCATTTTAGCCACCATCCTGATGGGTTGCCTCTTTGCCAACGCACAAAACATTAATGGCATCTGGAAGGGAAAACTCGTAATGGAACCGGGAGGATGTTTTCCCGTTTACAATATGGAACTGCAGATCCAGATTAATGGAACGCGCATCACAGGAACCTCTTATCATTATTCGGACACCACCAATTACGTGAAAGAAGTATTCGAAGGTCTCTTCGACAGCGTGGCCATGCACATCATCATCGAGGAATTAAATGTCGCCACCTTTCGCATTCCGGCGGATTGCATCCCCTGCATAAAGAAGTACAGCCTCTCCTATTATGCTGATGGAAACGAAGAACAACTCCGCGGTTCGTGGACTGGAAGAACGATGGACAACAAGAGTTCTTGTCCTCCAGGTACGATCGTCCTCACACGCACATTGAAGTCTGCTTTTAATCCCGAGGTAGCTCCTCTCCTTCTCGAGAGAAAGAATGAGCTCGTTCGAGAGATCTACGTCGACACCGGC
>CBINHQ010000044.1:0-10858 GCA_966250475.1 uncultured Chitinophagaceae bacterium | reverse complement strand
TTTGAAAATTTGAAAATGAAGGGAGTCTTTAGGTTGGGGTTAGTGCATTTGTTTCTTGTTTGTATAGTTGTTCCGGTGAATGGGCAATTGAATTGGGTGAAGGTGGATGATGATTTTGGTGAGTTGCCGGCATCGGTACACGTTTACCGCTCGATGGATTCATTGGGAGGGAAACCAAACATCTCATACTACGTCGAGGCTGATCTGAGCGACCGTTCCATTAGTTTCGAAACAGATACTACACTAGGAAGAAGACTTACGCCTTATCAATTCTATACTAAAGATTCTCTCTCATCAAATAAACCAGTGGTAGTTGTCAATACCACCTTCTTCTCATTTGCCACCAATCAAAACCTCAATGCGGTGATGCATGGTGGAAGGCTTGTGAGTTACAACATTCACTCTGCCACATTGAGAGGTAAGGATACATTCATGTACCGCCACGCCTTCGCGGGAGCTATCGGAATCTCCAAAAACCGAAAGGCGGACGTGGCCTGGCTGTTCACTGATTCGTCGCGGAAGAAGCCTTTCGCCATGCAACAACCCCTTGCTCATTACAAGGATTCAGTGCAAACACTTAGTGCGAGACAACTCAAACGCAAGTTGAAACCAGAAGGAATAAGGATGCGCAAGTGGAAGATGCAGGAAGCAGTGGCGGGTGGTCCCGTGCTGGTGCAGGAGGGAAAGATCAGCATTAGCAACAATGAGGAATATCGCTTTCCCGGCAAGGCGCTTAATGATCGCCACCCCCGCACGGCCATGGGCTACACGCGTGATGGGAGGCTGATAATCCTTGTGGTAGAGGGAAGAAACCCGGGAAAGGCTGAGGGTGCAAGTCTCGTTCACCTGGCAGAAATCCTGCGCGACCTGGGCTGCGAAGAGGCCCTGAACCTCGACGGCGGAGGCAGCAGTTGCATGCTCGTTAATGGTAAAACTACGATAACTCCATCCGACCGAAACGGGCAACAGAGGCCGGTTCCAGCCGTTTTCACCATTCTTAAAAAATAATTGAGAAAAAAGCTTTATTTATTGGGCTTTGGCATAATTTTGTCTGCAACATTCCAAATCATCCAATATGAAAAGGCCGGTAGCATTCCTTTCACTGTTTTTCCTATCTATTATTTGCTCAACCGTAATCGTAACAACTGCTGTCTCTAGTCTGGTTAAATCGCTTGATACAGAAGAAACACAAAACAGCACGTCAGGTCCGATTGAGTCTGAGTCTTTAAATGAAGAAGTGATCAGTACGTCTGTAAAGTTTTGAATCCTGCTCAATTAACTAATTAGCTAATTACCTAATTGTTCTCCCAAACGAGCGCGCTTGCTCCAAGAATCGCTGCATCAGATTCTCTCAAATGACTAATTAGAATCTTCACCTTGTCCTGGAAGACTTCAATCAAATTTGCTTCCATGTGATCGCGTGTGGGTTTTAGTAACAGATCGCCAGCCTTGGTTAATCCACCAAAGAGTATGATCGCTTGCGGGCTCGAGAACATAACCGCGTTTGCAAGAGCGAGACCAAGTATTCTTCCTGTAAAATCGTAGACTTCTTTCGCGAGTTCATCTCCCTTCACGGCTGCTTCGTAAACCTTCTTCGAATCTAATTCAGGCTCGGGAATGTCTCTCAACAAACTCTTCTTTCCACTCTTCTGCAAGAACTCAAGAGCGGTGTAACGCACTCCTGTTGCGGATGCATAACTCTCGAGCGAACCTTTCTTTCCTGTTCCGGGATGAAGCCTTCCATCGGGGATGATGATGGTGTGGCCGAGTTCGCCCGCGAATCCATCGTGACCATAGATTAGGTGACCGTTCGCTACAATGCCGCTTCCAACGCCTGTCCCAAGGGTGATCATGATGAAATCTTTCATGCCCTTTGCAGCGCCGTACATCATTTCACCAATCGCTGCCGCGTTTGCGTCGTTGGTGAGAGTGACGGGCAGCCTGAACTTACTTTCCATCAATTTGGCGAGAGGAATGATTCCTTTCCACGGAAGATTCGGAGCGTATTCAACAGTACCGGTGTAATAATTTCCATTCGGAGCGCCTACTCCGATTCCTTTTATTTGCCCGACTCCTCCTGCCTTTTCGATCATCGCCATGAGAGCATGATGAAGGTCGTCGATGAACGGGTTTACTTCTTTATGAGTGCGTGTTGAAATCTCGTCGGAGAAAAGCACATTGCCATCGCGGTCTACCAAACCGAACTTGGTATTCGTGCCACCAATATCGATGCCCACAGCCAGAGCGCCACGGTTTGTTTTTTTAGTCGTCATTGTAAAAAATGTTTTTTGATAAGATGAGCGATGAGAGATGAGCGATGAGAGGACTTAAATTCTAAAAGTTTAAATATTATTCTTAGAGTCTCCGAACCGAAGACTCTCATCTCTCATCTCTCATCCCTAATTCCTCATCACAAGACGGTCAACCCCGATTTTCATCGGGGCAAGCTTGTCAACGGTCAACGATCCACGGTCAACGGTCAACGATCAACGGTCAACAATCCGCCCCCCCTTAATTCTTCGTCACCTCCAACGGCCCTTCCTTCGCCGTTTCCAGCGGCACCAGATCCTCATCCACCTTCGCATCTACATCAATTCCCTGCTTTCTCAATATGCCCTTCACCACAAACGCGAAGAAGATCAAATAAGCGAAGCAGGCCAGCGCCACCCAATAAGATTGATGTATTCCGTATCCCACCACATCCGATTTCGTTTGCACGTAGTCCGCAATCTTTCCCTGGATTGGAGGAATGATACCTCCGCCAAGAATCATCATAATCAAAAACGCGGATCCCTGTGTGGTGTATTTTCCAAGTCCCGCGATGGATAGGTGGAAGATCGCCGGCCACATGATGGAGCAGAACAATCCGCCACTCATGAAGGAATAGATGGCCACCTCGTTCTTCGTCATGATGCCGATGAGCATCGCCGCCACACCGAGAGTACTGAAGATTAACAACGTCCTCGCAGGCTTGTCCTTACTTAGATAGAAGGCCACGATCTGCACCAGTACACAAAGGCCATAATAATATAGAGGTGTAACGTCGTATTGGGAGATCGCGTTCACGGCAATCACAACGCCGAATGCGACAACTGGCACGACGAACATCAGTATTTCCTTGGTAGTTGATTTGAAATTGAACACAGAGATCGATCCCGTCCAGCGTCCAATCATGAGGCTTCCCCAATACATGGAGATGAACACCGCTGCTTCGGAGGAATGGTATCCTCCGAAATCTGGTTGCTTCAACAGTTCGCTCAGGTTGCTCACGATGCTTACCTCCACACCCACGTACACGAAGATGGCAAGCATGCCAAGCACGAGTTGAGGGTATTGCATCGCTCCCCAGCCTTCACGCTTACGCTTGGCGCTCCAGTTTGAGATGAGAAGCCCGAGTACAACCACTGCGAGCGCGCCAAAAAGCCACTTGAGACGATAAGTCTCCAGCGCATGACGTTCCGCATCGCTCAAAGTAGTGGGGTCGGTCTTATAGCTGTCGAACACCGGCACAAACATCACGATTAGGAGACCTGTGATGATGAGCAGTGAATACAATGCTTTGTTGGCCTTCTCTGTTTTCTCGGTTGAGATGCCGGAAGGCACGCGCTTAGAAAAATAAAACAAGGCCGCGGCTCCAATGAAGAGGAAGCCAACGCCGGCATATAGTATGATCACCTTGCTAAGGCCGAGTGACTTGATTGCATCATCATCTACCGCCGCAGTGGTGCCGAACAATGCAAACGCAACCACGATCGGTCCGATCATCGTTCCGAATGAATTCACGCCACCTCCAAGGTTCACACGGCTTGTGCCTGTTGAAGGATCACCGAGCATGATCGCGAAGGGCTGTGCCGCTGTCTGCTGAAGCGAGAAGCCCAGCGCAACGATGAAGAGACCCATCAGCATACCCGCAAACACATTTGCATTCACAGCAACGATCATCGCCGCCGCACCAAGCGCGGAGAATAACAATCCGTACACGATACTTTTCTTGTATCCCCACTTCGCCACGAGGTCCTTGCCTCCAAACGCTCCATAGGCGAACAGGATCAGCGCGCCAATGTAATACGCAGTGTAAAATGCAAAATCGACCAACTGGCTTTGAAACTGGTCGAGTTGAAAATAATTTTTACAAAATGGAATGAAGATGCTGTTTCCCGCAGCTATGAAACCCCAAAAGAAGAAAACCGTTACCAGCGTGCCAAGCGCGCCATAGTTAGTCGGTATCCTGCTGCCGGTGGAGGTTGCTACAGGCCTCGTCGGGCCCATTGATGTCGCCATGTCAGGTGTTGATTTTGTGAATTATCCCTCCAAAATAAATAGAAATCATCAATGGAAAAATTTAATTAGCTATTTAGCCAATTAGTTAATTGGCTAATTTGGTATTCGAAACCAGATAAATGGAGATTATACACGTAGCAGCCGAATGTTATCCCGTTGCAAAGGCAGGGGGATTGGGCGATGTGGTCGGATCATTACCAAAATACCAGGCGGAACTGGGCCACACCGTGAAGGTGGTCATTCCCATGTACCGTACAAAATTTCTTTATGATAATTCCTGGGAACTCGTGCACGAAGGCGGACAACAACTCGGCCCACACTGGTTTCATTACAGCGTGATCAGGGAGAAGACCAACAAACTCGGCTTCGACCTCTACCTACTCGACATCAACGGCCTGCTCGACCGCGAGAAGATCTATGGTTACGACGACGACAACGAACGCTTCATCGCATTCCAGATCGCCGTGTGCGACTGGATCAATAAATGGAATCACAAACCCTCGGTCATTCACTGCCACGATCATCACACCGGCCTCATTCCCTTCATGGTGAAACATTGCTACGCCTTCCGCGAAAAGCTTGCAAGTGTTCCAACTGTATTCACCGTACACAACGCTCAATACCAGGGATGGATCGGCTGGGACAAATACTATTACATTCCTCCATATGATAGCTGGCAATGGGGACTGCTTGATTGGGATAACACCATCAACCCGCTCGCTTCCGCAGTGAAATGCGCGTGGAAGGTTACGACAGTCAGCCCGAGTTACATGGATGAACTTCGCGTTTCCGCCAACGGAATTCAAAACCTGTTCGAGTATGAACGCGGCAAAAGCATCGGCATTCTAAATGGCATCGACACAAGAGTGTGGGATCCTGTGACAGACAGCTATCTCATAAAGAACTACGACGACGAATTAGTCGAGAAAGGAAAACGAAAAAACAAGAAAGAGATCTGCGGGCAGTTTGGTCTCGATCCCGACAAGCCGCTGATCTCCTTCATCGGGCGATTGGTGGGAGAGAAGGCTGCTGATCTTTTGCCCGATGCGATCAGCCAGTCCATCTACCAGCATCATGGCAAAGCCAACTTCCTGGTACTTGGCTCAGGCGATCCTAAGTTGGAAGAACAGCTCGATCACATGAAACACAAGTTTGGAGGTTACTACAATTCCTATATCGGATATAGCGAACCTCTCAGTCACATGATCTATGCAGGTTCCGATTTTCTATTGATGCCAAGTCGTGTGGAACCTTGTGGACTCAATCAAATGTATGCACTGCGCTACGGAACCGTGCCAATGGTGAGAAGCGTTGGTGGATTAAAAGACACGATAAAAGACTTTGGCGACTGGCAGGGTTTTGGCATTCGTTTCGATCAGCCTTCGGTGAATGATATCACTTACTCCGTTGGCCGTGCCATCGATCTTTATGCAAACAAACCCGATCTTTATACATGGATGCGCAGTCACATGATGACGATCGATCACTCCTGGGATTCGTCAGCGCAACAGTATATTGATCTTTATAGTTCTTTAATTAACTAATTCACTAATTAGCTAATTGGCTAATTAAAATGACTTAACTTTTCAGAAAAAGACCAAACCATGTCGATTAGTAAGGAAATACTCAGCGTGATCCTGGGCGGAGGCGCCGGCTCAAGACTATATCCCCTCACTGCCAGTCGTTCGAAACCTGCCGTGCCAATCGCGGGTAAATACAGGCTGGTAGACATTCCGATTTCAAACTGCATCAATTCCGGAATTAACAGGATGTTTGTGCTGACGCAATTCAATTCCGCTTCACTCAATCGGCACATCAAGAATACATATCACTTCAGCGCGTTCAGTTCCGCGTTCGTGGACATACTCGCGGCCGAACAGACACCGGACAATCCCGCCTGGTATCAGGGAACGGCCGATGCGGTAAGGCAAAGTCTTCGTCACCTCGCGCCGTTCGAGAGTGATTATGTGCTCATCCTCTCGGGAGACCAGCTTTACCAGATGGACTTCCAGGAGATGCTCGACAATCACAAGCAGACGAATGCAGACATTTCCATTGCTACGATTCCCGTCACCGCGCGTGATGCTTCCGACTTTGGAATCATGAAGGCGGATAAACAGAATTACATCACATCCTTCACCGAGAAGCCGAAGCAGGACATGCTGGGCGACTGGGGCAGCGACACCGGGCCGGAGATGAAGAAGGAAGGGAAGATCTACCTCGCATCGATGGGAATCTATCTCTTCAATCGGCAATTATTATTTGATGTATTGCAGAATGAATTCCACGACTCCACCGACTGGGGCAAGGAGATCATTCCACAATCACTCGAGAAATACAAGGTGTTGAGTTACCAATACGATGGTTACTGGACGGATATCGGAAACATTCATTCCTTCTTCGAGGCTAATCTCGGTCTAACCGACGACATACCAGATTTCAATTTATTCGACAACAACAATTCAATCTACACACGTGCGAGAATGCTTCCTCCTGGGAAGGTGACCGGCACATTGGAGAAGACTGTGCTCGCCGAAGGCTGCATCATCAACGCATCGAGGCTTGAGAAATGCGTGGTGGGAATTCGTTCGAGGATTGGTCACGGCACAACAATGGTCAATACTTACATGATGGGTAATGATTACTTCGAGACCATCGCCGACATCAATGTAGCACAGGTGAAGGGAATTCCACCGTTGGGTGTAGGAAGCAGGTGCTACATCAAGAATGCCATCATCGATAAGAATTGCCGCATTGGGAATGATGTACGAATTAATGGTGGTGCGCATTTGGAGAATACCGATCATTCTTTGTACACTATCAAGGATGGTGTTGTTGTTGTCAAGAAAGGAGCTATCTTACCAAACGGATACACCATTTAATTAATTAACGAATTAATCAATTAGCTAATTAGCTAATTATTTCTGCTTATGCCATCAACCCAGATGATCATCGACAAGGATGATCTGGTGCCAAAACCAAGACTAAATTTCTGGCAGATTTTCAATATGAGTTTCGGATTCCTCGGAATCCAGTTTGGCTTCGCCCTACAGAACTCCAACGCGAGTGGCATCCTTCGTAATTACGGAGCAGATGTGCACCAGCTCTCGTGGTTTTGGCTGGCGGCTCCGGTAGTTGGACTCATCGTGCAACCAATCGTAGGATATTACAGCGATCGCACATGGGGCAGACTTGGAAGGAGGAGACCTTTCTTCTTAGCAGGAGCGATACTCTCCGCGAGTGCACTACTGCTGATGCCGAACGCCAACATACTTGGTGAGATTGCACCGCTCGTGCTCATCGGCGCGGGATTCCTCATGCTCATGGATGCCTGCTTCAATCTGACGATGGAGCCGTTTCGCGCACTCGTGGCTGACAATCTTCCCGACTCGCAGCGCACGCTTGGTTTCTCGGTGCAGACATTTCTCATTGGCATCGGCGCGGTGGTGGGTTCGTTTCTTCCTTATGTATTGCAGAACTGGTTCAACGTGCAGCATGAAGCGCCTGAAGGTATTGTCGCTTCGAATGTGAAACTCGCATTCTACATTGGCGCTGGTGTGTTCCTTGCAAGCATCATCTGGACGGTAGTTCGTACCAAAGAATATCCTCCTGCAGAATACGCGAGCTATCATGGCAAGTCGGAAGAATCGAAGGGTGGTTTGCTCACCATCTTCACTGACCTGCGTAAGATGCCGAAGACGATGAAGCAACTCGGGCTCGTACAGTTTTTCAGTTGGTTTGCTCTCTTTGGAATGTGGGTGTTTACTACGGATTCCATCTCCACGCATATTTTCGGACTGCCAATCACCGACAGGAGTTCGGCTGAATACCGCGAAGCCCAGGCATGGACCGGTGTGATCTTCGGAATTTACAATGGCGTGTCGGCGCTTTATGCGCTTTGCCTGCCTGCTATCGCGAGGAGGATCGGAAGAAAACAAACACACGCATTGTCGCTCATAATCGGCGGTATCGGTCTGATCAGTTTCTACTTCGCGCCTTCTAAGGAATTCCTCATTGCTTCGATGTGTTGCGTGGGAATTGCATGGGCGAGCATACTGGCGATGCCGTATGTGATTCTTTCCGGTTCCATTCCCGCGGGAAAGATGGGCATCTACATGGGGATTTTTAATTTCTTCATCACGCTGCCGCAGATCCTCAACGGAATAATCGGTGGGCCGATGGTGAAGAATGTTTATAATAATGAACCCGTCTATGCCATCGTGCTGGCGGGAATTTTCATGATCTGCGCCGCAGTAAGCGTGATCTATGTCTACGATCCCGTAGAGGCGAAGATCAAATCTGAAAATAAAAAGTCATGAAGAAGCTGATCCTATTTTCTTTCCTCGTTCTCTCGTTGCAATCTTTCGCGCTGGACATCCACGGCGTGTATCCCACGAATTGGTGGACGGGCATGAAGTATAACAAGATTCAGTTGATGGTTTATGGCGAGAATGTGGCTGGGTATACAAAAGCCATTAGTGGAAATTCTCAGATAACCGTCAACAAAGTCTCGCGTCTCGAAAGTGAGAACTATCTCTTCATAGACATAACCATTGCCCCTACGGCAAAACCCGGGACGGTGAAGTTCAAACTCTCCGGCACCGGTCTTCCTGCGGAAGAGTTCGAGTATGAATTGAAGTCCCGCGATAAGGGAAATGGCAAGACGAGAATACAAGGCATCACTTCAAAGGATTTTCTTTACCTGATGATTCCCGACAGGTTCGCGAATGGCGATCCTTCGAATGACATCATACAGGAGTACCGCGACCACACAAGCGATCGCAGCAACATGTTCTCGCGCCATGGAGGAGACTTTAAAGGAATACAGCAGCGCTTCGGCTACTTCAAGGAACTGGGGGTGACTGCACTCTGGCTTACGCCGATTATCGAGAACAATGTTACACTGACGGAAGAATGGGGACACAGCGTAGCAGGATATCACGGCTATTGGTTTACCGACCACTACCAGGTTGACAAGCGGCTTGGAGGAAACGAAGGCTACCTGGAGTTTTGTAACGAGGCGCACAAGAGCGGAATCAAGGTGGTGCAGGATGCGATCTATAATCACATCAGCCGTGAACATTTCTTCGCGCTTGATCCGCCTTCGAAGGACTGGATCAACAACTGGCCGGAATACACCGGTCCGAATCACAGGGAGGAGACGCTCTTCGATCCGTATGCATCGAACTATGATAAGAAGAAGATGCTCGATGGATGGTTCACCGATCACCTGCCAGACCTTAATCAGCGCAATCCATACCTCGCGAACTTCCTTGTTCAGCATGCGATCTGGTCAACAGAATATTTCGGCGTAGATGGATGGAGGGTCGATACTTACAAGTATTGCGATGAGGCCTTCCTCAACAGGGTGAATACGGCGCTGGAACGTGAATACCCCCGCATCACCATTTTTGGCGAAGCATGGGTAAACACCGTGGTCGGCAACGCCTATTTCACCAGGAATAATATTAATGCGCCGTTTAAGCACAATGCTAACAGCGTTATCGATTTTCAATCCTGTTTCGCCATGCAATCGGGCATGAGCATGAACCAGGGTTGGAACGATGGCGTGAATAAGATTTATCAGACACTCGCGCAGGATGTGGTCTACAAGGATCCGATGCGCAACTGCATCTTCCTCGATAACCACGACATGGATCGTGTGTTCTCCGTAGTGGGAGAGGACTGGCAGAAACTGAAGATGGGACTCACATGGCTGCTCACGTTGCGTGGTATTCCGCAATTGTATTATGGCACCGAGGTGCTGATGAAGAATATGAAGACGAATACCGATGCAACGGTGCGAGAAGACTTCCCCGGTGGCTGGGCGGAAGATAATGTGAGCAGGTTTGTGAAGGAAGGAAGAACGCCGCAGCAGGAGGAAGCGTTTCAGTTTGTGAGCAAGCTGGCGAATTTCCGCAAGACTTCAAGCGCACTCACAACCGGCAAGACGATGCAGTTTGTGCCGGTGAATGGATTGTATACTTATTTCCGCTACGATAACAAGCAAACGATCATGGTTGTCGCCAACACAGGCGCAGACCCAATGAAACCGGATTGGAAGGCATACAAAGAAATCGCGGGGAAATTCAGCAAGGGAAGGAATGTGGTGACGGGGGAGGAGATTTCGTTGGAGGAGATGGAGTTGAAGAGTGGGGAGTCGATGGTGGTTGAATTAGCTAATTAGTTAATTAGTTAATTAGTTAATTGATTAGATCCTGAATGTTCAGATACGAGTGCATCCGTTAAATCCGTCTAAATCCATGTCCAAAAATTCCTCCGTGGCCCAACCATTGTACGCGGATTTGTTATGATTGCTTATGATTTGTTATGATCAAATCCGTGTGCATCCGTAAAATCCGTCTAAATCCGTGTCCAAAAATTCCTCCGTGGCCCCCGCCGAAGGCGGAAATATATCCTGTGGCTACGTCAATTACACTATACCTCCCTCCGCGTCCTTGCGAAAACCTCTGCGCACATTAACTAATTAACTAATTAGCTAATTAACCAATTCCCCTAAAGAAAAATCCCCCATACCGCCTGCTGCCCCCAGTTCCCCCAATCCTTCGTCGCCTTT
>CBINHQ010000043.1:0-10863 GCA_966250475.1 uncultured Chitinophagaceae bacterium | reverse complement strand
TTCAACGAGACAGTTGGTATTTGAAGCTAAAATTCCGGTAATGTGCGTCCACGAGGGAAAGTGAAGTCATCCCTAATTAGCTAATTAACTAATTAGTTAATTAGCTAATTAGAACTCTGCATTCCTCGGCGTCCTCGGAAACGCAATCACATCCCTGATATTCGACATTCCGGTAACGAACTGAACCATTCTTTCGAAGCCAAGCCCAAAGCCTGAATGTGGCACGGTGCCATATCTTCGGGTATCGAGGTACCACCAGAGTTCGTCGAGGGGAATATTCATTTCCTGCATCCTCTTTTCAAGGCGGTCGAGGCGTTCTTCTCTCTGTGATCCGCCCACGATTTCGCCAATGCCGGGAGCGAGGATGTCCATTGCGGCGACGGTCTTGCCATCATCATTCTGTCGCATGTAAAATGCCTTGATCTCTGCAGGATAGTTGTAGAGAATGACGGGCTTCTTGAAATGTTTTTCTACGAGATAGCGCTCATGTTCACTCTGCAGATCCATTCCCCATCCGGTGATAGGATATTGAAACTTCTTCTTCTTATTGTGATTGCTCTCCTTCAGGATATTGATGGCCTCGGTGTAGGAAAGCCTTTCAAATTCATTGTTGATTACAAACTCGAGTTTCTGTATAAGTCCCATCTCGCTGCGCTTGTCCTGCGGAAGTTGCTTCTCTTCATCCTCCAGTCGCTTTGCGAGGAATTCAAGGTCTTCCATGTTATGCTCCATTGCGTACCTGATAATGTACTTGATGAATTCTTCAGCGAGGTTCATATTATCCTCCAGATCATAGAACGCCATTTCGGGTTCGATCATCCAGAATTCCGCGAGATGCCTTGCCGTGTTTGAGTTCTCGGCACGGAAGGTGGGACCGAAGGTGTAGATATCGCCAAAAGCAGTAGCGGCAAGTTCTCCTTCGAGCTGACCACTAACCGTAAGGTTTGTCGATCTGCCGAAGAAGTCTTCGTTGAAATCGATGCTTCCGTCCTCAAGCCTCGGAGGATTATCAAGTGGAAGTGTGGTTACCCGGAACATCTCACCTGCACCCTCCGCATCGCTGGCGGTAATCACCGGAGTATGCATATAGATGAAGGAGCGATCATTGAAGAATTTATGTACAGCAAATGCTAATGCGTGGCGAACGCGAAACACAGATCCGAATGTATTAGTGCGGAAACGCAGATGCGCGATTTCCCTGAGGAATTCGAGACTGTGTTTCTTAGGTTGCAGTGGATATTTCTCCGGATCGCTGTCGCCGAGGATTTCAATTGTTTCAGCTCTCAATTCGATGGATTGACCCTTGCCGGGAGAAGCCGCTACAGTACCTGTTACTTTCAGAGAAGCGGAGGTAGTGATCCTTCTGAGTATATCGTCGCCAAATTTTCCCAGTTCTGCAACAACCTGGAGGTTGGCATTAGTCGATCCATCATTAAGCCCGATGAACTGATTATTCCGGAAGCTGCGAACCCATCCCATTACCACTACTTGTTGTGCAGTCCCTTCATCCCCAATGGGTGCGGGCATCCTGAGTAATTCTTTAATCTTAATCCTCTTGTTGAACATTTATCCAGATTTAAGGCTGTCAAAGATAAGTAAGGATGGCTGGTAGTTTAACAACTACAAGACCGTAGGGGTAATTATTACATCTTAATAGGTGAAGGTTCTATTTTTTTCGGCTCCTCCGCGGCGTTCCTTTGTCTCCTTGAAATAAGAAAAGTAAATCGATATGCGCCAACTGAAAATCTCCAAATCCATTACCAACCGCGACTCTCCAAGCGTTGAAATGTACCTTCAGGACATCGGAAGGATGGACCTGATTTCCCCAGAGGAAGAAGTGGAACTTTCCATTGCCATTCGAAATGGTGATCAGAGAGCCCTCGAAAGACTCGTCAAAGGAAACCTCAGATTTGTGGTATCTGTGGCAAAACAGTACCAGGGTCAGGGGTTATCGCTCCCCGATCTGATCAATGAGGGAAATCTTGGACTGATTAAGGCAGCAACACGCTTCGATCATACGAGGGGATTCAAGTTTATTTCCTTCGCAGTTTGGTGGATCAGGCAAAGCATACTTCATGCAATTGTTACGCATGCGAAGATGGTGAGATTACCCCTGAACAAAGTGGTGTTGAAGGGACAGCTTCAGAAGGCAATCGCAACACTCGAACAACAACTGGAACGCCCTCCCTCTGCAGAGGAACTCGCTGAAATGTTGAACATCGGCATTGACGAGGTTACTGCAGGACTCGGCATGAATGAACGCACACTAAGTCTTGATGTGCCACTTTCAGAAGATGAAGACACAACCCTGCTCGATACTTTTAAGAATACCGATGTACCGGATACTGATGAAGAATTAAATCACCGAGAATCGTTGAATTATGAGATAGGCCGCTCGATGAAGACACTCACTGAACGCCAGCAGGAAACTATACGATGCTTCTTTGGAATTGGTCTCGACCGCCCGATGAGCCTCGAAGACATAGGCAAGAGATTCGATCTTTCGCCTGAGCGAGTGCGCCAGATCAAGGATAAAGCACTCAATAAACTGAGGAATCTGGGTAACCTGGAATTATTAAGAAACTACCTCTGAAAATTGGCGGGATAATTGAAGCACACATCATGAATGGATGTGTGTAGAGAGTGAAAATGAGTAAGATGAAGTCTCCGTAAGCCAGGTGGAAAGGAGCTTTCATCCGGCGCCTGATAATCTTTCGGCATACCCGGAACTCCGCCCCCGGCACCCTTAAAATTTTTGTTTTTACGAAAAACACCGTATCATTGCAGCGGAAAAGAGACTGTTTGATTCTCGCTTCGTGTTACTCATCCGTTTTATCAATTCCATTCATATAAACTCAACTTTTTCAACTTTTTCTGACTGGTGACTTGGGCACGGTGTATAAATTCAAGTTTATTTTATGTATGATATCCTGCAATTGAACGATATGCTCGTTCCTGAACTGCTTGACATTGCTGAGCAGCTCAAAATCCCGAATGCAAAAAAATTAGATAAGCAGGCCCTGGTATATAAGATCCTCGATAGCCAGGCCATAGCAGGCTCAAAAGTTCCTGCAAACCCAGAGGATAAAGGCAAGCGCAAACGCATCATCAAAACATCTACAGGCCTTACTACCGAAGAGGCAGTGGTTGAGGATGGAGATGAAGAAAAGAAGGTGGTTAAGAAGCATGCACAAGCAAAGAAGGAAGAAAAGACTCCTGCAAAGCGTGGCCGCAAGAAGGCTGAAGATAAAATAGCTGCACCAGAGTCTGTACAACAGGAACTAGAAATTCCGGAAGAAGCTTCAGCTTCTGAAGCAGTAGAAGTAGATGACAAGCCTTCGAATGGGGAGGTCACTTCTCCACAAGGGCAGGCGAATGCCGCGAAGGTGTATCCCGCAAGGCGCGAGCAAAACTTCAACATTGAATTCGATGGTGTGATTCTCTCCGAGGGCGTATTGGAAATGATGCCTGATGGTTATGGCTTCCTCCGCTCTTCTGACTACAACTATCTCTCTTCTCCCGATGATGTGTATGTATCTCCATCACAAATAAAACTATTCGGGCTTAGGACTGGTGATACTGTGCATGGCGCGGTGCGTCCTCCCAAAGAAGGTGAGAAGTATTTTGCCCTTCTTAAGGTTGATACCATCAATGCAAAGAAGCCGGATGAGGTTCGCGACAGGGTTCCTTTCGATTACCTCACTCCTCTCTTCCCATACGAAAAGCTTAACCTCTTTACTTCGCCCTCTGATTATTCCACAAGGATCATGGACCTCTTTACCCCGATTGGTAAGGGACAGAGGGGATTGATCGTTGCGCAGCCGAAGACCGGTAAGACGATGTTGCTGAAAGCAGTTGCCAATGCGATTGCACAGAATCATCCTGAAGTTTACCTGATGGTAGTACTCGTGGATGAGCGTCCGGAGGAAGTAACAGACATGGAACGCAGCATCAAGGGTGAAGTAATCGCATCAACCTTTGACGAACCTGCAGAGAAGCATGTAAAGGTTTCTACAATCGCATTGCAAAAAGCGAAGAGGCTTGTAGAGTGCGGACATGATGTTGTAATTCTTCTTGACTCTATCACCAGGCTTGCACGTGCACACAATACTGTGGCTCCTGCATCCGGAAAGGTATTATCAGGTGGTGTGGAAGCAAACGCGATGCAGAAGCCAAAGCAATTCTTCGGTGCTGCACGTAAGATTGAGAATGGAGGTTCGCTCACCATACTTGCAACAGCGCTTATCGATACAGGTTCCAAGATGGATGAAGTGATCTTTGAAGAGTTCAAGGGAACAGGTAACATGGAACTTCAGCTCGACAGGAGACTTGCCAACAGGCGCATCTATCCTGCGATCGACCTTGTATCTTCAAGCACACGCCGCGATGATCTACTTCTCGAAAAAGAAGTGTTGCAGCGTATGAACCTGCTCAGAGTTTATCTCACCGATATGAATACGGAAGAGGCAATGAATGAGCTTTTGAAGCGCATGAGAGGCACGAAGAGCAACGAAGAATTCCTCGCCAGCATGAGCAGTTAACAAATTAGTAATTAGCTAATTATCAATTAGCCAATTATTGTGTTATCTTCATAATCCTATTATTCTATGAAAGGCGGTCATTTCACCATATTGATCCTCCTGCTGTTTTCCCATGCTGTGCAGGGGCAGAGTCTCACAGGGTTGTGGACGGGTGCAATGAGTAACGACAGCACCACGGTCCGGAAGGATCAATCCTTCGAGATCGCACTTACCCAATACAAGAATAAGGTCTATGGTTTCTCAAGGAGCACATTCATTGTGAATGATACGCTCTACTACATCGTTAAGCGTGTGAAGGGTGAGATTGATGGTGATGTGTGTGAAGTGGAAGACGATAAAGTGGTCTCGCATAACTTCCCCCGCAAGCCTGAGAAGGGCGTGAAGGTGATCACCACATTCCGCCGCAATCCTGTTGACAGTACCTGGAGTATGGACGGAGAATGGAAGACTAACAAAACGAAGAAGTATTACTCCATTTCTGGCTCCGTTTCGCTGAAAGAAGAAACTAACTATGAGCAGTCCAAGATTTTCCCTCACCTCGAGGAATTGGGCATTGCAAAGGAAGTGAAGTTTTATGTAGAGGCGAAAGAAGCACCGACTGCGTTGGCAGCAAACAGGAATACAATCATAACAGCGCCTGAAAGAAGAGAGCTTCCTTCTACTGAAAAGCCGCAGGTAAATGTGAAGACAGACGAGGTTGAGCAGAAGAGAAGGGAAGTAACTGCAAGCAATACACGCAAGCTTGAACAGGAACTTGTGGCGGAGCAGGTAAGAAAGAAACAGGAAGAAGAGAAGCAGAAGGAGATTGAAAGGCAAAGAGCGATCGCCGCGAACAACCCTCCGAAGAAACAGGAGAATCCTCCTGCTAATACCAACAGAATTACTGAAAAGAAAAAGGTTGAGGAGAAGAAGCCAACGGAGGCTGTGGCCATTAAAGACACCACGATAGCAAAAAAAGCTGAAGTAATCGTACAGGCAACTCCGGAACAACCGAAAGCTCCAACAATAGAAAACACACAGCTTGTAAGAAATACCCTTGAGGAAATTAAAGAAGCTCCGAAGCAACCTGAGCTCGTCCAGAAGGTCGCAGAGAGAAAGCTAGCCACTGCGCAGGTTTTCACTTACAAATCAGACAGCCTCATGCTGGCGTTGTACGATAATGGTGAAGTGGACGGTGATACAGTGAGTGTGTTGCTGAATGGCGAAATACTCATGGCAAGGCAGGGACTCAAGGCTTCTGCAATCAGAAAAACTATTTACATACCTGAAGGAACTGATTCACTGACACTGGTTCTATACGCTGAAAATCTTGGTAAGTACCCTCCGAATACGGGCTTGTTAGTTGTTTACGATGGAGATGATGTCTACCAAATTCGTTTCTCGGCCGATTTCACTCAAAATGCCGCTGTAGTTTTTCGACGAAAAAATGATTAATTAATTAACTAATTAACTAATTAGCTAATTAACCAATTAACTCATTAACCAATTGCGAAAGCTTCCGATCCTTCTCCGTCACCACATCTCCCGCATCGTGTGTGCTAAGCCACATCTCTACGGTATTCCACACGTTTTTCCATTCGGGATGATGATTCATCTTTTCCGCGATCATGGCCACACGGGTCATGAAGGCAAATGCTTCTGAGAAATCTTTAAAGGTAAATTTCCTGTACAGTTTGTTGTTTTCTTCCTTCCACATAACAATCGTTTAACGTGAGGAAATGAGGTTTAAAACATCAGGTGTTCTTTGTTTCTGATCTTTTCGTGCATGAGTTCGGTTACGAGTTGTACTCCACCGATGGATTTGATGGTGAGAATCGTTTCATTAAGGGATGCATCGGATACATCATCGCCCTTCATGAGCCAGAGGAAATCGAAGTGCCTGAATTCGGGCAAAAGATATTCTCCGTCGAACTGGTTGTTGTAAACAAAGTTTGAAAGTGAACCGGTGGGATCGCTGTATTCGAAAACGGTGAAGAAATAGTTTCGGTTCTTTCTCTTTAATTGGATCTCGATGTCGTGGTTGATACGAAAATCGGTTCCCATCGCATTGTTGAGTTGCCAGCAAAACTGGTAATCCTTTACCGGGGCGATAATACCCAATAGCCTGGTACCTTCGAAGAATTCCTCTGCGAGGTCGTGGTTATTAAGCGACAGTTTAAAGCTCCGGTCTGCCATCCAGGATTTTTTGGTTTAGAATTCTATTGGCGACTCCAGTGTTTCTTCTCCGCGTTTGTATTTAACGGTAGTCTTATCTCCTTTCTTGAATTTGTTCAAAGCCTGCATGTAGGTCTCCATTGAATTAATCGGATGAATGCCGAGTTGCACAATCACATCACCAGCTTTGATGCCGGCCTTATGCGCGGGTCGGCCTTCGGTAACTCCATCGGCACGAATACCGGCGCCATCGTAAGTGTAGTCGGGCATGATTCCAAGCGTCACACGGAAGGATGTGGTGGATACCTGAGGCTCGTGCGTTTTTAAGAAAGCGATTTTGCCTTTGTGATCGTCGAGGCCGGAAATGATGTTAATGATATACTTCACAACCTGAAGCTGGCCGTTGTAGTTGATCTTGTCTGAATCATCACTTGGGCGATGATAGTCTTTGTGCTGGCCGGTGAAGAAGAATAGCACAGGGATGTCCTTCCTGTAGAATGAAGTGTGATCGCTGGGTCCGGAACCGCTGGAGTCAACTCTTACAACGAAGGGAAGTTTAGAATCATTTTTCTTCACTACAGTTTCCCAAATTGGAGAGGTTCCGAATCCACCAACGGAAAGAACCTTTGTGCTGTCGTTAAGTCTTCCGATCATGTCCATGTTGAACATGTAGTTCACCGAGCCGAGGTCGATGGTGGAATTTTCTGTGAAGTATTTTGAGCCGTACAATCCCAGTTCTTCACCTGAGAAGGCAATGAAGAGGTAGTTGTTAGATTTTGATTTAGATGATTTGAGTAGTCTGGCGAGTTCTATTAAAGCAGCCGTTCCACTGGCGTTGTCGTCAGCCCCGTTGTGGATCATTTTTTCACCAGTGCGCAGCATAGAGTTGCCGTCTTCTCCATAACCGAGGTGATCGAAGTGAGCGCCGAGCACAACAGTGGTGGGAGCGCCGTTGTCGATGTAACCAATTACGTTATGGCCGGTTCTTTTCTTTTCTCCGAGTTCAACATTCAAATTAATGTCGAGAGAAGCAGTCTTGTCAGTCAGATACTTTTTCGAAGCATCGCTCGTGATATAGATTACTGGAATGGGCAGGAGATCGGAGCGATCTTTCGCGTTGTATCGAAGGTCATTTGCGGTGGATGATGAATTGTACAAAATAACGGCGGTAGCACCACGAATTGCTGCCTTCTTCGAGTTGTCAACTATGTAATTGTTGATGTCGAAATGTGGATTTGATTTGTTTTCTTCAAAAACTTCTGCGAGGTCGATGAACCAGGGCATGTCTGCCTCCTGGAGTGCAATCGCGGGTCTCGCTGATAAATTGGTGTTAGGGCTGAAAGGGAAGGGGAAGAAATCCTTGCCGGGCTCGAGAGCCTGACCGTTGATCGAAAGAGTGGATTTTTCTTCAAACTGTTTGCCTTCGTTGATTGGAAATGCTTGGTAAAAGCCATCGGTCCCTTTGGGTTGAAGGCCATACTTACGAAATTCGGAGCTGATGTATTCCATTGCCAATTTCTCACCATTGGTACCGGTTCGACGGCCCTCCAGCTTATCATCGGCGAGGAAGGATACGTGTTCTTTGAGGTTGGCGAGAGTGGTACGGTCGGCTTTCTTCAGTCGCTGCGCAGAGGCAGTAGTAACCATTAAAAGAAGAATCGCCAGCAGGGAATTTCGTAAGGAAAACATAAAACTTTGATTGTTTCGTGCAAAGGTATTTGATGAAAAGTATATTCATGGGTTTCAATTTCAATCTGACTAAACTTTTACGGGGTTTTAAGGTTTCTTATAGGGTATCCCGCTTCAAAAAACCGCAATTCGTAAAATAGTTTCGTTTATGCGGTCTACTTTTGCACGCATTCAAAATTTTGGAAAAAAGAAGGCTACATATTGCGCTGGTAGGAAATCCAAACAGCGGGAAGAGTTCGCTATTCAATTGCCTCACGGGCATGAATCAGAAGGTGGGCAATTTTCCCGGTGTGACGGTAGATAAGAAGACAGGCACCACCCAGGTATCGGGACATCTCAAGGCCGAGGTTATCGACTTGCCTGGCACATACAGTCTGTACCCACGCAAGATGGATGAGTGGGTTAGCTATAAGGTACTGCTGGGTCAGGACAAAGCAGTGAAGACCGATGTAGTTATTGCCGTGGCAGATGCAAGCAACCTGAAAAGAAATCTCCTTTTTTGCACACAGCTTATCGATTTAAAAATTCCAGTCGTAATAGCGCTGACGATGATGGACCTTGCCGCAAAGAAGGGCATCAAGGTTGATACGCTTGCGCTGGAGAGGGAATTGGGTGTGCCGGTGATAGCAGTGAATCCGAGGAAACAAAAAGGAATTGCGCAGTTGAAGAAGGCGGTTGAGCTCACTTCGCAGCAACGCTACCAGGCGCCGGCGCGCGATTTCATTGACAACAGGAGCCTGGCTCCGCAGGCAGTTGACACGCTCAGGAAAAGACTGCCTGAGTTGAGTGATTATTCCGCGATACATTATTTAATCAATCATGAATCCTTCACTCTTAGTGAAGAGGATCAGGATTTCATTGAAAGCACTGAAGTTGGAAATAAGTTCAATGCCACACGTACGCAGGCGGAGGAAATCTTGCAGCGATACAATCGAATTCGTCAGATAATGCAGACGGCGGTGTCGGAACCTGACCCGCTTAAGAAGACATTAATTACGGAGAAACTCGACAATGTGTTGTTGCATCGCAAGTGGGGATATCTCATTTTGCTGGCGGTGTTGTTTCTTTTGTTCCAGAGTGTATTCTCTTTCGCAGCCTACCCGATGGATTGGATTGAGACGGGCTTTGCTTCACTCTCACAATGGTTATCCTCTGTGTTACCCGACAGTATGTGGGTGGACTTGCTGGTGAATGGAGTAATCGCGGGAATTGGGGGCATTGCCATATTTGTTCCGCAGATCATGATATTGTTTGGCCTGATAACGATACTTGAGGATACGGGCTATATGGCGAGGATAAGTTTTCTTTCTGACAGATTAATGCGGAGTGTTGGACTCAATGGAAAGTCTGTGATGCCTATGATCAGCGCATTTGCCTGCGCGGTGCCGGCGATCATGAGTACGAGGAATATTGAGAACAGAAAGGAAAGATTGCTCACGATACTCATTACGCCATTGATGAGTTGTTCGGCACGCTTGCCAGTGTATATTATTTTGATTGCGCTGGTGATTCCGAATACTTACCTGTTCGGATTTCTTAGCGTGCAAGGGTTGGTTATGATGGGGCTGTACCTGCTTGGGCTGGTGATGGCGCTGGTTGTTTCGTATGTGGCGAAATGGTTCATCAGGATAAAGGAGAGGAGTTTCTTCATACTCGAGTTGCCGACCTATCGTTCACCGAGGTGGAATAATGTGGCGCAGACGATGGTGTCGAAGGCGAAGATCTTTGTGGTAGAGGCAGGAAAAGTGATCATGGTTATAAGCCTGATACTTTGGGGGCTCAGTTCATTTGGTCCGAAGAAGAGGATGGAGAAAATAAATCAGGAATATGCGCAGCAGTTGGCAGTACCAGGCGCAGATGTGGAAGCGGTTGAGCATGCGTATTCAACTGCTAAGCTGGAGAATTCTTATGCGGGCCTGATGGGGAAGAGTATTGAGCCGGTGATAAAGCCGCTGGGATTTGACTGGAAGATTGGAATTGCGATAATAACCTCATTTGCGGCGAGAGAAGTATTCGTTGGAACGATGGCCACGCTGTACAGTGTGGGCGATGAGGAGAATGATTTGAAGCTGAAGGAGAAGATGCAGGCAGCCACGTGGCCTGATGGATCAAAGGTCTTCACCCTCGCGGCTGGCGTGTCGCTGATGGTGTTTTATGTATTTGCGATGCAATGCATGAGTACTCTCGCAATTGTTCGCCGTGAGACCCGCACATGGAAATGGCCGATCATTCAATTCTTATACATGACGGGGTTGGCGTATGTGATGAGTTGGCTGGCGTTTGAGATGCTGAAGTAAGTCTTGAGGGTTAAGAGGCTAATGGGTTTAAGGGTTTAAGGGAGTCCTTCGAAATTTTGGATTCTAATCAAATATAGGGTCGTTTTCCCGTAGAGACGTAGCATGCTACGTCTCTACAACGGAAAAACGTTTCAACAAACAAAAACGTTTTAAAAACCAAAACGTTTTAACCAAAAACCCAA
>CBINHQ010000042.1:0-10880 GCA_966250475.1 uncultured Chitinophagaceae bacterium | reverse complement strand
CGAAGAATAACGCACCGAATATATCCTTAACTGGTTTTATCACAGGTTCTACCTTCTCCGCCGCCGTGGTTTACGCGAGAATGGAACCCATGATGAAGGCGCCGAGTTCTGCCGAGAATCCTACTTCAGTCGCCAGGACCACCATGCCCAGGCAAAGCCCGATCGAGAGAATGAGGAGCGTCTCCTCGGTAATGAGTTTGCGTATTGACCTGAGCAATGTCGGAATGAGAAATATCCCCGCCACGAACCACAGCACGAGGAAGAAAAGAAGTTTGAGAACCGTCTTCAATAATTCTACTCCTTCGAATGCCTGGCTTACGGCCATCGTTGAGAGTAAGACCATCAGCAGGATCACCACGATGTCTTCCACCACAAGTACGCCGAACACGATCCTCGCGTATTGCCGTGTCTTCACTCCCAGTTCATCAAATGCCCGGATGATAATCGTGGTGGACGAACTGGCCAGCATACCTCCGAGAAACAGGCTGTCCATCGTGGACCACCCCATCAGCTTTCCCGTGAAATAACCGGCGACGGTGATGAAGACAATTTCGACAAAGGCGGTTACTGTTGCGGTGCCTCCTACCCTGACGAGTTTCTTGAAGCTGAATTCGAGGCCAAGGCTGAAGAGAAGAAAGATCACGCCGATCTCGGCAAGTATCTTCACGTTTGCGCCCTCAGCAACGGTTGGCGTGAGAGAAATATGTGGTCCTACCAGCAGGCCGGCAATGATGTACCCAAGTACCAGCGGCTGTTTAATTTTTTTAAATAGTATAGTAGTAAAGGCTCCTGTAACCAGGATCAAGGCCAGATCTTCGATCAATTTAGGCAAATGCCCCATTCGCTATTCCAGTTTTTTCAGTAAATAATGAGCTCCTCCAGAGTGTAACTCCTGATAAATTACCGCAAAAATATTCAAATCGACGCAACTTTGCACTCCAGGCAGGAAGGCAGGTTGCCTAATATAAGCACTAATTGCTATTCAAATTATGACCTGGGAAAATTAAATTCATATTTCATACTATCTTTCGATTATGTACGAAGTCCTGGAGTCAAAGTTTAATGAAGTAATTACACTCACACCCGATGAGTTCGAATATTGCAAGACTCTGTTCATACCCAAGAAACTTCGAAAGAAACAGTACATGCAACAGGAAGGCGATGTTTCAAGACATGTTGCATTCATTGAAAAAGGAACCATGCGCTCGTACACGGTGGATGAGAAAGGAGCCGATCACATTCTGCAGTTCGGTCTCGAGGGCTGGTGGATGGGCGACCTCGCCAGTTTTCTATCCGGTGAACCTTCAGTGTTCAATATCGATGCGCTCGAGGAAAGTGAATTGCTGCTTCTCACAAAAGCTTCATGGGATCTTCTTCTGGAGAAGGTTCCAAAGTTTGAACGATACTTTCGCATCTTAATTCAAAATAATCTCATCGCCACACAAAACAGGCTGATGTGTTCCATGACGCAGACCGCAGAATCGAAGTATGAAAACCTGATAAATTCCTTTCCCGGTTGCCTGGAGCGTGTGCCGCAACATATGATTGCCTCCTACCTCGGCATTACCCGCGAAACTCTCAGCCGCATTCGCCGGCAACGCGCCAAACGCAAATAGTGTGACATAGATCAATGGTATTTGTTAACCTACCTCAATGGAAGGAGGGTAGGCCCCGGCGTAGCTTTGTGTAACAAAATTCAAGGCTATGGCAGTAAAGAAGACAATATCAATACTGGGGGCGACCGAAGAGATGGGAACAATCTTCGCTTACAACCTGGCAAGATATAATTACCGCCTGCTGCTGATCTCCGACGATAAGAGCAGGCTGAGCAAAATAATTTCAAACATAAAGAAGCACATCCCCACAGCAGAAGTCGTTACCAGCGGCTGCGAAAGAGATGCAAGTTGGGAATCGGATACAATTCTCATTTCGGCGGGACAGGATTCCATCGAGAAGGCAGGAAAACTCTGCCAGGTGGCTACACAGAAACCCGTGATCCGAATTTTCAGGGATGAAGAATCCAGGGATCGTACTCTCAGACTTGCGGGTGAAGAAGAATTCCTTCCAAACTCAAAGGTGGTGGATGTTGTAATGAACAGCATCCGTACAGGTGGCACGATTCATGGGCAGGATGAAGAGGCACTGAATGAGACCTCCTATATCCTTCGCCTCGCGGGATTCTACCCCCACCTTGCCACACAGGAAGAAAAATCAGTTTTTTAAAATATAAACAATCAAACAATGAAAAAGATCTCTGTTCTATTCTCATTCCTTGTACTCTCGTTGACAATCTTCGCGCAGACTACCTGGAAATCCGACCCATACCATTCGAAGCTTGGCTTCACGGTAACTCACCTTGGCATTGCCGACGTGCCTGGTCATTTCGATAAGTTCGATGTGACGATTAAGTCTGAAAAGGCCGACTTCAGCGACGCACAGGTGGAAATGACTGCACAGGTCAGCTCAATTAATACACGTATCGAGCCACGCGACAATCATCTTAAGAGCGCTGATTTCTTCGATGCAGAGAAATATCCGGTGATGACGTTCAAGAGCACTTCAATTAAGAAGTTGTCGAAGAACAGGTATCAGCTTACCGGCAACCTCACACTGCATGGAGTAACGAAGCCAGTAACCGTAATCATGGTTCACCGCGGCACCACTGCCAACCCTAATGCGAACGGGGCGCCAGTGGCTGGGATCCAGATCACGGGAGTTATTAAGAGATCTGATTTCGCAATAGTAAATGTTTTTCATTCTCCAATGATCAGCGATGATGTTCGTATCAAAGCGGATGGAGAATTCGGACAGGCGACGAACTAATAGAAAAGAATTATTTAACACTAAAAACATTTTGCCATGAAGACATTAAAAGATAAAGTAGCCATCGTTACAGGTGGCGGATCAGGAATTGGAAGGGCGACATCTGAGCTGTTTGCAAAAGAAGGCGCCAAGATAGTAGTTTCAGACATCGATGAGAAGAAGGGCAATGATGTAGTTGCAGCAATTACCAAGGCAGGTGGTGAGGCGATCTTCGTGAAAGCCGATACATCATCGGCAACCGACAATGAGAACCTCGTGAAGAAGGCAGTTGAGAAATTTGGCGGATTGCATATCGCGGTGAACAATGCCGGAATTGGTGGACCACTTGGTCTCACTGGAGATTATCCAATCGATGGATGGGAAAAAGTAATCGACATTAACCTGTCGGGCGTGTTTTACGGAATGCGTTATCAGATTCCAGCCATGTTGAAGTCGGGTGGTGGCAGCATTGTGAACCTCGCTTCCATTCTCGGCAACACAGGCACAAAACAATCTCCCGCATACGTAGCAGCGAAGCACGGTGTGGTTGGACTCACCAAGGCTGCTGCATTGGAATATGCCAGCCAGGGAGTGCGGGTGAATTCCATTGGACCCGGTTACATCAAGACTCCGTTGCTCGACATGCTTGATGATGAAACTATGAAGGCGCTGGTAGGACTGCATCCGATTGGAAGGCTGGGCGAAGCAAATGAAGTGGGAGAACTCGCATTGTTCCTCGCATCACCTAAGGCATCCTTCGTCACTGGTGGATACTATCCCGTGGATGGCGGCTACTTAGCTCAATAACTTTCGATAGATTTTGGAATAAAGATTAATAATGGCAGGGGACAGGTCGCGAGGCCTGTCGCACTGCCTAATGAAAAAGGAATATCATGGAAATAGGCTTGTACAGTTTTGCAGATGTAAATCCCGATGCAAGGGAATTGAATGCAAACACGAATACGCGGATGAAGGAGTTGATGGAAGAGATAAAGTTTGCCGATGAATCAGGAATGGATGTGTTTGGAATTGGTGAGCATCATCGTGCGGATTATACGGTCTCCTCTCCTGCTGTGGTACTTGGCGCGGCAGCGCAGGCTACGAAGCAAATTAAGCTCACCAGCGCGGTTACCGTATTGAGTTCCGACGACCCGGTGAGAGTGTACCAGGATTTTGCAACGATTGACCAGCTTTCATCAGGCAGGGCAGAGATAATGGTGGGAAGGGGATCATTTATCGAATCGTTTCCATTGTTTGGATACGACCTGGAACAGTATGATGAGTTGTTCGAGGAAAAACTCGACTTGTTACTCGAGCTAAATCATAAGCCTGTGATCACATGGAGTGGAAAGCTGCGCCCATCGATCAAGGGAAGAGGAATTTACCCGAGACCTTTCGGGGAGAAAATTCCGATCTGGCTGGCAGTTGGAGGAACACCTGCATCTGCAGTGAGGGCTGCGAAGTTGAAAATCCCGATGGCGCTTGCGATCATTGGCGGATTGCCTGAAAGATTCGTTCCGTTCGTGAACCTTTACAAGGACACGGCAAGATCAGTCGGCACACCAGAGAATGAGATCCAGCTTAGCATCAACACGCACGTGATGGTGGGTGATGATTCAGAGAAGACTGCGAATGAATTCTATCCTCACTATGCAACAATGATGAACAGAATCGGAAGAGAGCGTGGATGGCATCCTCTCGAGAAATCACAATTTGATCAGTTGCGTTCGGAGCGCGGGTCGCTTGTAGTGGGAAGTCCGCAGCAGGTTATTGATAAGATACTTCTCGAACATGAATTATTTGGAAATACGCGGTTCCTGGCACAGATGAGCATGGGCACCGTGCCACACAAGATGGTAATGCGATCCATGGAGCTCTTCGCAACGAAGGTTGCACCCGTTGTGCGCAGGGAAATCGAAAAAAATAAAACAACAATCAAAAAAACAACTAATGAAAAAGCTGTTTAATACAGGTTACAATTCAAAAGGGCTTGATACAATTCTTCTCCTCGCGAGACTAATGATCGCGTGGATGATGCTCGTGCATGGACTGCCGAAGCTCAGCATGTTGACATCGGGAGTGGAAGTGAAATTCCCCGGCGTACTCGGAATGGATCCTATGACTTCACTTGCGCTTGCTGCGATGGCTGAAGTGTTTTGTTCGATATTACTAATAGCAGGATTCGCAACCAGGCTTGCTGTGATTCCGCTCATCATCACAATGCTGGTGGCCGTTTTTGGAATTCATGCGGGCGACTTCGCCAAGCAAGAACTCGGACTGCATTATCTCTTAACTTATGCCGTACTCCTCGTAGCAGGAAGCGGAAGGTATTCGGTGGATTATTTTTTGGGAAGTAGGATGGAGAAGGCGAAAGTGAGAAGATTAGAACCGCAGAGGGTGAGAGCTAATCGTGGATCGTAAACCGTTGACCGTATACCGTTAACCGTCCCTTGGGAGACGGAGGGTACGCAATACTCTAAGACTCTTGCGGTCAACGGTCCACGGTTAACTGTCAACGGTATACAGTCAACGGAATACTTCCCCCAACCCATGGCTCATTATTTGATGTACCCTATCTTCACAATTCAAAATCATGCACAAGAAAAACATTCTCAGGGCAGGCACGGAATTATCGAAGGCGGAGAAGGCGCTGGTGATGGTGCATGGACGAGGCGCAAACGCTGAGGACATTCTCACCTTATCACAACACCTCGACGTGGATGGGTTTGCCTTGCTTGCTCCGGATGCGACTAACAACACATGGTATCCTTATTCTTTTATGGCGCCGGTGATTCAGAATGAACCATGGCTTAGTTCAGCACTTGCGGTATTGAAGGAAGTGGAAGAAGAAATCGTGAAGGCAGGAATCAGTCATGAAAAAATTTACTTTCTCGGATTCTCGCAGGGAGCGTGTCTAACACTTGAGTACATTTCGCGAAATGCAAAGAAGTATGGTGGCGCGATTGCATTCACTGGAGGATTGATCGGAGAGGAAATCAATCGCGAAAATTACAAAGGCGATTTTGATGAGACGAGAATCTTCATCGGCACCAGCGATCCCGATCCGCATGTGCCTACATGGAGAGTGCAGGAGAGTACAGAAATCCTTAAGGAATTGAATGCATCTGTGAAAGTAAAAATATATCCGAACATGGGACACACGATCTCAGCGGATGAGATTAATGAAGCGAATGCAATCCTGACAGGGAAAGCCGATTCACATTAAATGCCCAAAGTCTCTTCCTCTTCCCATTTCGATCTTTGCGAGAAATACTTCAGCCATTCTCTGTCCGCGCCATTTGGCTTCATCCGCCTTCTCCCCTTTGAATAATTCATCCACTGTTTCATTGAAGAGCATGAGCCATCTGTCGAAATGCATTCCCTCAACCGGGAGTCTCGCGTGTGGCACGAAGGGTGCACCGAAATAAGTCTGCTCGCCGAGCAGTACCGTCTGCCAGAACCTGTACATCTTCTCGAGATGCTCGGGCCACCTGTCCTGGATGCGTTCATTGAAAATAGGCGCAAGCATCTCATCCTGCCTTACCTTGCCATAGAAACTGTCAACCAGCTTCTTCACATCATCAATATTTAAAATATCCTTTTGATTCATTTTCGCCGATTTCAATTCTTGTTTACTCATAAGATACCTGCAATATTCTAACCAAACAAATACGCGTAGCCATTGTTTACCGGCTCGCAAAGGTCACGGATTTTCCTTGACCTGAATAGCAATTCGATTCCTTCCCTGGCTTCTTTGTATTCATCGTGAATGGGACAAGGATGCGTGGCCGAACACTTGCTGAGTCCGAGTCCGCAGCTCCTGAAAACGGAGAGACCGTCGATGGATTCGATCACGCTCATGATGGGCTGTTGCAATTGTTGCTTCGTGATGAAGAATCCGCCGGTCGGACCTTTGAGGCTGTTGATCACCCCTTGCTTCACGAGTGTCTGAAGCATCTTGCCGACGGTATGTTCACTTGCTCCAATGTTCTCGGCAATCTCTCTGATGCCGGCCCTGTCACCCGTTTCAAACTTCGTCGCAAGAAATATGACTGCCTTGATGGCCGTCTTGCAGGTATTACTCAGCATAGATTACCGGTTTAATAGTTTTCTTCCCTCTTCCGAGATCCTGGATGAATTCCATGGTGGATCGAATACAAGGGAAACATGAATTTTTTGGTTAGGAAAGGTCAGCTCGAGCGCCCGCATGGTTGCATCACGAATGCTGTCTCCCATCGGGCAAAATTGTGTTGTTAGCGTCATTGAAACAAATACTTCGTTCTCGCCGAAGTCGACCTGGTTCACGAGCCCGAGGTCTACGATATTCAATCCAATTTCAGGATCAATCACATCGTGGAGGGCGACCAATGCATCTGCGCAGAGTTTGTCGTTATTTGATATCACCTCATGCATCTTTCTTCTCCTTATGGGTTACGACGCGAAACATATTTGTGTTATACAAAATTGCAGCGATTAGCAGCAGTAAGGTTGATCCTTTCAGCAGGATTGAAGACTCGAGGAAGATTCCTGCTACGAAACCGACGAAGCCAAGGAGATAAGTGATCGCCATTACGTTGAAGACCTTTGAACCAAAGAGTTCCTTAGGCGTAGGCGTCTTGCGCATGCCTGCAATGTTATGATAGACTTTATTCCAAATGATGAATGGAAGGGTCTTGAAGGTCATTCCGAAAATGATCGCGGTTAGCCAGCCGAAGAAGATCGTGAATCCGTATGCAAGCACAACGGTTGTATTGGCTGAAGAAACCGAAAGCAAGATGATTGTGCAGACAAGAAACAACAGCGGCAGGGCAATCATCGCGATTGAAAGGAGGGATGTCTTCACCTGCGCATCGACCTGTTTGCGTATGCGCTTTTTATATGCGCGACGAATGTAGATGATGAAGATAACTAACGCGATCAATGCTGATGCTGCGGAAAATCCATACAACCAGGCAGGCCAGTCGGAGAGAAAGGTGAGAATGAACAACACGAGTGCGGCATTCAGCAGGTAATAAATCTTCCAGAGTAGTGGAGGTTCTTCATACTTCGAGATGAGGAACATGGGCACGAGCCGGGAAGCAACGCCGATTACGAGCAACAGGAACCAGCCCACAATGCCGATGTGCGCGTGAAGGGAAAGGTAGTGTACAGATCCGAGCGTGAGAAAGTCGCGGGTAAAGTTGAAGATCAATAGCAGCCCGATAAGAGTCGTAAGAAATAACCAGATCGAAGCGGTGAACACGAAGATTGCGTGTACATTTTCCCTTTTACTTTTCGCCATACTGATGCCAAGATTCACTAGGTATGTAAGCACGGCTGCGTTTACCAGAATTGCGCCGAGTTCAGCAACGAATCCAAAACTGAAATAATAAAATGAATAGACGAGAAGCGGAATGCCAGGGGCCGCAAGAAAGAATGAAAGCTTTGCAAGATTGTTGCTGTGTAATTTCGATTCGATCAATACCGGCACAAGCTGATGGCTTGCGCCGAGTATGATCATAGTACCCCAACCCAGCGCCATCGTGTGGGTGATGGCCAGAGTATGCGGGTGAAAATAATGAGCGGTGAATGCAGGGATGGAGAAACACATCAACAAGGTGGCAGCCAGCAATGAAATCCCGGCGTAAATGTAAAAGGGGATCACGACACCATGGGGTGTGGTGCCGGATGTACTTGTCGATGGCATCATGATCATATCATTTCCTAAAGATCAACATTCTCACATCCCCGCCACCGTAATCTTTAATCCTGTATTCGAACCCGCGGGTGTCGAGTTCGGGCAACAGGAATACAGGCACGCGTTTGTGATAAACGAACAATGCCTCTTCTTGTGGAAGGGTTTCTATAGAATCTAATATCATGTGCATGGGCTTTGGCATTTCCAGGTCGCGCACATCGATCTCCTGCAGTTTGTTTTCGAAGTGTCCGAGCCAATGCTCCCAGTCATCGGCCTTTCTCATGACTTTAACTTCTACATCACCGCCATTGACCGGCTTCATTCTTCTCAGGAAATATGTGTTGAACTGTCCTGCAGGCTTCTCATCCACAAAGGTCTCGAAGCCTTTCTTTCCGAGAAGTTGTATCAGCGGCGTGGGCTCAAAACTGTTGATGATCTTCAGCACCTGCCCGGGCTGGATCGTCTTTACCTTTTGCATGATGATGTTTAGCGGATCCTTTCCTCCTTCAATCACAGGCCGTACATCGAGATCGAAAATGTCTTTATCGCTGATTGTGTTGATCCATTCTGGAACCTTTCCTTTCTTTTCTTCTGGCAGTTTCACTGACCGATCGATGGCGATGCCCAACGGTTCGAGTGCCTTGAAGAAATCTTCGACGCTGCAGCCTCCGATTTTAGAGGCCGCAGCTATCGAAGTACGGTTGGCTATAAACTTGCGTAAAATGGGGTTTCTCAGTTTCTCAAATCTTGGGCTGATCCTGATGATTGCCTCCAGCGCTTCTTTGTTGCCGTTGATGATCGTACCAATTTTTGTATTTGCATTAATCGTGGTCATTATTCAAAGTATTGCGGGTACAGACCAAGCTGAGCGGATATCTCCTTTGTCTTTGCCGAAGCTCCGCTTGTCTCTGTGCTTGCTTCGAGCTCTCTCACCTGCTTCATCAATGGTTCGAGCCAGGCGTGCAGCATGTCGTGATCCTTTCCTTCCATCCGACATTCTTTCACCAGTTTGTCGATGGCTGATTGCAGGTTCGCGGCGAGGAATTTGTAATCTTCCATTTCGGGCGATTGCACAGAGCTGAACTGTTCCATTGCCGACTGCAATGCCTGCACGTTCGTATTCGTGCTTTCATCGCTGTTCCATTTCTTGCCATCGTTAAGTGACAAGCCATGGTCTTCATTGTGATGATGATGGCCCTCTGCTTCTTTTACTGCAGGCTCCTTTGCTACTTCATTGTTGCAGGAGGCGATCAATAGTCCGGCCAGCAGGATTGAGAATACTCGTTTCATACATTCTGAATTTTGACTTATTTGTTTAATTCCTTCTCGAGTTTAAGCGCCTTCGGGAAGAGTATGTTGTTTTCAAGATGGATGTGAGTGAAGAGATCACCTTCGAATTCCTCAAGCATCTTGAACAGAAGTTTGTAGCTGGCACAGGCATCATCCGGTAGAGCGTAGTTGCTGCTCAGGTGCCTGATCTGTGCGAGACATTCACCCACGAACTCGTGTTCGTGCTGCATCATGTTAATTGGATTCTCCACGGTGCCGAATCCTTCGGGAGCAATGCTGGTGTTGCTATTCTTCGCGGCAACCAGTTTCTTGATGAATGGGAAGAGAATTTGTTCTTCCTTCAGCATGTGTTCGGTCAGTTCATTTGCGATCTCATCCGCAAGCGTGCGAATGTTGTGTAATTCGGGATGCCTTGAGCCATGCACACCGGCAACTTTCAGCGAGTAGGCGCGAATGTCGGGAAGCGTTTTCCTTACATAGCTGTGGTGGGTGTTGACAATGTAGTCGGCGAGGAAGTCGAGGTTCCATTCATCATAGGGTAAAGGACGTGATGAAGTTGTTGTCTGCGCTTGTCTCAGTTCTTCCTCCACTTTTGTGCTGTCGATTCCTTTTTCAGCGCAGGCTTGCTGTACTGTTTTCTTTCCGCCGCAGCAGAAGTCTAGTCCATATTTCTTGAACACTTCGGCCTTGCGAAGATCCTTTGCGGCGATCTCTCCGAGAGTTTCTGTGTTGCCATCATTCTTTCTGATCTGTACGCGCCACCATGGACCTTTCTCGAGATATTCCCAGGTGAATACGTTACCGCGTTCGCCGAGCATCTGGTAGTAAAGGGGCTTGGGGTCGTGGTCGTTGAGAATACGGAATGCTTCGCCCGGTTGCAATTCGTCAAAGTATTTGAAAATGGTTGGATGCTTCAGCTTGGGTTCGATGAGAGTGACGTTGAGTTCGGATACATTCGCGGTGAGCGCTGATTCCTGGATGGGGATCATTCCGCCTGAAGGTTTCGCTCCAGAAGTTCTTTTTATTTCCACCTTCCAAACTTCGGGACCATCCTCAATCTTTGTCCATTCAAATACTTCTCCCTTCTCGGCTTTTAATTCATAAAAGAGAG
>CBINHQ010000041.1:0-10917 GCA_966250475.1 uncultured Chitinophagaceae bacterium | reverse complement strand
TAGTACCAAACCTTGCAGAAATCGGATCACTCAGGTATGAACTCATACTGAGGTTATCCATTTCTTCCAGACTATCCGGGTAGACCCCATGTTTCAATTTATGGAATTCGATGTCTTTAACGAGAGAGTTAAGGGATAATTGGGAAACAGGAATAAACTGAGCCCTACCGGCATCCGATTGAAAGGAATAGTAAAACATGCTTCCGTAAATCAGGAATGTAAAAAGAATACCGCCGAGCCCAATAAGACTAAGTTTGGAATTTTTATATCTGAAGACACCGAGCAGAAGTAACCATGAGCCAGCAAAGGCGCCAATCAGTGGTATCAATCCAAACCAACCCCGATTATAAAGGTGGCTTCCGGGCTTTTTATTCATTTACAAGATTCGCTGGGTAGGTGAATATTAAAGATATACAGTGGAAATATTTTCGAAATCACTTCGCTCCCACCACATGCTCCTCTTTCTCCTCCTGCGCCTTCACCACAGAATAAATCGCATCCTGAATCTTCGGGCGAATATTCATGCGCGAAAGAAGAGGATTGTTTCTCGTGGGATACACGCGGTTGGATAGAAAGACATACACGAGGTCTGCTTCTGGATCAACCCACACACAAGTACCGGTGAATCCGGTATGTCCGAAAGTAGAGGGACTCGCCAATGCGGAGGGATACGGTTCATCTCTCTTGTAGTTATCCTTCTCCGGCTTGTCAAATCCAAGACCACGCCTGCTTATGCGGCTGTGATATGCAGTGAAGAAGTCAATTGTTTCTTTCTTCAGATACCTGCGTCCATTGAGCACTCCTCCATTCAGCAACATCTGGTAGAGCATTGCGAGGTCGTATGCATTGGAGAAAAGTCCGGCATGCCCCGCTACACCTCCAAACAGCGACGCACCCTCATCGTGTACATCACCCTGCATGAGTTGCCTGCGGAAATGCTTTTCTTCCTCCGTGGGCACGATCTTCTCGGGCGAAAAACGCTTGCGCGGAGTGAAGCCCATCGTGAACAAACCCATCCTGCGATAGAAATTCTTCTGCACGTATTCATCCAGCGGCATACCTGAGATCTCTTCCACAATCTTTCCGAGGAAGATGAAGTCGTTGTCGCTGTAAACATATTTGCCTCTCGGTCCGAGCGGACTCGTGAGAATTCTGTTGAAGATTGTGTCATTCCAATCATCGCGGAGGTACAGGTCCTCAGCCACTCTCGTAGTGAAGCCCGGCTTCATCTTCGCGCTGTAGATAGCTGGATCGGGTGCTCCGTTTGAGTCAATGGTTTCTTTGTAAAAAGGAATGAACGGCACGAGTCCCGCCTGGTGCAGCAACACATCTTCCACTATAAGTTTCGCCTTGTCGGTTCCCCTTACCATAGGAAGATAGTCTCCCAGTGTCTTCTTCAGGTCGAGTCTCTTCTCCTCGTAAAGTTTCATCACTGCAAGTGTAGTGGCGGAAACTTTAGTGACCGAAGCAAGATCGAAAATGCTCTCGCGTGTAACAGCAGGAGTAGATTTTTCATATCCATAATTGCCGAATGCCTTATGGTACACGATCTTACCCTGGTGAACTGCCATCACCACAGCGCCTGGGAATGCCTTCTTGTCGATGGCATCTTTCACAATGGAATCAACGGCTTCAAAACTCTGCGGACTGATCTTGGCACGAACGGGTTTGATATCAGCATGCACCATTCCCTCTCCGAATTTGAAATCGCAGACGGAGACGGGCAGTGTACCCTTTGAGAGTATCTTGCCTGCAACGAGATCAGCTGCGGCGTGGCGCGTGATGTCATCATCCTGATACGCTGCTACCAGCGTACCCGCATCGCAGAAGTTTGAAATGGCAAGCACGTTGCCAAAAACGAAGGTTGCTGAATTGAATGACTGCAATTCTTTCACGAGGCTGATAGCGGATTCGCTGATGCCGTAGTTTTTCGCGGGACGCAGACTATAATCATGCACCCCGATAATCACCGCATCATAGTTTCCTTTGCGAATTGAATTCATTATTTCAGTGACCTTGGTCTGTCCATCTTTATAACTGAGGAGATAGGTGTCGGCATTCCAGTCGTCTACAATTCTCTTTCCAAATTCATTGATGGAAGTAGTGCCGATGCCCACATAGGCTACCTTCTTCCCTTCGGTTAAGGGAAGTTGAACCGATGTCTGGCGAAGAAGCGTGATCGATTCCTCCGCCACTTCCCTGCGGATGCGATTGGCCGATTGGTTCAGATCTTCGACGAGATTTACAGTACTGATAGGGTTCACCTCATTCAGGCCAAGGTCGTACTTCGCGTAAAGTACCTTCTTCACCTTCTCATCGATATCTTTCCATTTTAATTTCTTTTTCTTAATCGCTTCTTTAATTGCTTCGATAGATTCAGGCACGCTGGCGGGAAGGCAAAGCATGTCATTACCGGCGATGATTGCTTCAACGGCAATGGTACCACCGGGGAAGTATTTAGCCACGCCCTTCATTTCGAGCGCGTCGGTGAAGGTGAGTCCTTCGTAGCCCATGTCCTCTCGCAGGAGTTCGGTTACATTGTTTTTTGAAATTGATGTCGCCTTGTTGGCGGTGTTGTCAATCGCGGGAATGTAGAGGTGAGCGATCATCACGCTGCCTACGCCTGCATCGACGATGGCGCGGAAGGGAGCTAGTTCCATTGAGTCGAGCTGCTCGCGTGATTTATTGATCACGGGAAGATCTAGGTGAGAGTCTACACTCACATCACCATGACCGGGAAAATGTTTTGCGCAGGCCATGATGCCGGCATCCTGCATGCCCTTCATGTAGGCTACGCCAAGTTTGGAGACTTTATCTCTGTCTTCACCAAAAGATCGGTAACCAATCACGGGATTCGCCGGATTGTTGTTGATGTCTACAACAGGAGCATAGTTCACATGCACGCCGATTCGCTTGCATTGTTCGCCAACTGCGAGTCCCATGCGGTAGACAAGATCCTCATCGTTCATGGCTCCGAGAGTGAGTTGATAAGGAAAATCGATCACACTGTCGAGGCGCATGCCCAGCCCCCATTCTCCGTCGATGGTAACCATGAGGGGAGTCTTTGCGATGGACTGGTATTGATTCGTAAGATTCGCCTGGCGCACGGGTCCTCCCTGGAAGAAGCAAAGCGCGCCGACATTATACTTGGTGATGTCTTCAGTAACCTTTGCCACATGGTCTGCGCCGAGGTTTGAATGTGCGCGAACCACCATCAATTGGGCAATCCTTTCATCTTTCGTGAGGGAATTGAACACACTGTCTACCCAGGCATCCCTGGAAAGATTGCTCTTGTACTGGGCAAAAATGGATACGGAGACAAGGCAGAATATGGAAGCGGCTACTAATTTTTTCATTTGGCGAACTTAATCTGCACAAGTTAATAAAATCGTGCAGCATATTTTGGGAGAAAGGGTTCAATTCTCTAATACGTTCTGCATTTTCACAGTTCTTTTATCCAGATATGGATGTCGTGAGGCGCCGTCTCGTCTCCACCAAAGTACGGGTACAGGCGATAGCCCTTCGCGGTCTCGCCCTGAGAAGTCCTGGGCATGGTTACGGTACTGCCATCGACTGTGAAGATGTATTGATCGCGATCTATTCTTATTGAGCAATTGATGTCGCTGCCAATACGTACAGTAGTTATCTCCTTGTTGGTTTGGCGCCCTTCGTTGTAGACGTACGCGAACAGTCGAAGCGCACCATCGCTCCACCTCCAGCCGATTCTCGCGCTGTATTGCTGGTGAGAGGAATTGTTGTCGGAAAACCCGTAGAGTTTGTTGATGTCATACTGATTTCCGGGTTGCTGAGTTTGGTAAACAGCCGAGCTGTCGAATCTTGCAACGAAGTTGATGCCGGAGAATTCGCCGGCTGCCATGGATGACTTGTCGCTGTAATGATTACCACTGGCGATCGTGTAGTGTACAAATTTTCCCGACGGAGTTTCGTGGCCAATCAGTTTGTCGAGCGCCTTTCGGCAGGAGGTAAGACTGGCAATTACCATTAGGCAAAGCGCAGCCTTTGTGATCAGATTTTTCATAGGATGGATAATTGGCCTACTTAACGTGAATGGTGATGGAATGTTGGTTAAGGAAAACCAAAGATTCAGGTTGTAGGTATTTTTGCTTAGAGGTTTATGGGATTAAAGGTTTTAATGTGGTTTAAGGGTTTAAAGGTTTAAAAGTTTATGGGAGGAGGCAATCTCAGAAACCCAAACTTCAATCCCCAAACTCCCAACCCATAAACCCTTAAACCAAATCTGTGGAATGCTTATTTTTGGCCCGAAGGAGATGTATTTGTGCCAGATAAAATAGTATTGTTACCGGATAATATTGCCAACCAGATAGCTGCGGGAGAAGTGATCCAGCGACCGGCGAGTGCGGTGAAGGAATTACTCGAGAATGCGGTGGATGCGGGCGCGAGCGAGATCAGGCTTTTTGTGAATGACTCGGGCAAATCACTATTGCAGGTGATCGACAACGGCAGCGGGATGAGCGAGATGGATGCCCGCATGTGTTTTGAGCGGCACGCTACCTCGAAGATCCGGTCGATTGATGTCCTCTTTCATATTCGTACCATGGGATTTCGCGGTGAGGCCCTCGCTTCCATCGCGGCGGTTTCGCAGGTTGAACTCAAGACACGCAAGGAAGATGAAGAAACCGGCACGCTGCTCGAGATTGAGAACAGCCAGGTGATCAGGCAGGAGCCGGTGGCCTTTCAAAAGGGGACGAGCATTGCCATGAAGAATCTCTTCTTCAACGTTCCCGCCCGCAGAAATTTTCTCAAGAGCAACGCATCGGAAATGCGCCACATCGTGGATGAGTTCACGCGTGTCGCACTTGCATTTCCCCAGATATTCTTCTCACTTACCAGCAACGGACAGGAAGTGTTTCACCTTGAACCCGGGAACCTGAAGCAGCGCATACTGCAATTGCTGGGCAACAACTACAATTCGAAGCTCGTCACCGTAAAAGAAGAAACTGACTACATGAACATCTATGGCTTTGTGGGCAAGCCAGACACAGCCAAGAAGACCAGGGGCGATCAGTACTTCTTCGTCAACAACCGGTTTATCAGAAGCGCCTATCTGAACCACGCGGTGATGAATGCATACCAGGAGATGATTCCTTCTGACAGTTACCCTATGTACGTGCTTTTCATCGACCTCGATCCCACGCAGGTTGATGTGAACGTGCACCCAACCAAGCAGGAGATAAAATTCGAAGATGAGAAGATCGTGTACGCATTCGTGCAGGCAGCGGTGAAGCATGCGTTGGCGCAATTCAGCGTTACCCCTACACTCGATTTCGAACTCGATGCATCGATTCAACAACTCTCTTCCATACAACAGCCTTTCACAGATGAGAAGCGTTCGGCGGCGACTTCGTCTTCGATATTTCGGGGCTTCACGCAGAAGCATCAGGCGCATTTCATCGAGAAGACTCCGCTAAAGGACTGGAAGGAATTCTACGATGATAGTGATCAAACTTCGTCACCTCCCCAAGAAACAGCACCTTCACTTCCTTTCACGGTTACGGAGGATATCGAAGTATCGCAGGTGCAGAAGACCTACATCCTCACTTCATCGATAAATGGATTTGTGCTGGTTCATCAGCAGCTTGCGCATGAGAGAGTGCTGTACGAACAATTCCTAAAGGCTGCCCAGGGTAAACCCATCGCTACGCAGCGTACTATGTTTCCGCAGACTATCGAGTTAAGTCCGGCTGATGCGCAAATCATGACGGAGATCCTCGAAGACCTTGCGCAACTCGGATTTCTCGTAGAACCATTCGGTGGAAATAGTTTCGTTGTGCAGGGTACGCCCGCCGATGTTGAGACCGGCAACGAGCGGCAGGTCATCGATGCGTTGCTTGAACAATACAAGAACTTCAGCAGCGAGCTAAGATTCTCAAAACGTGAGAAACTCATTCGTTCGCTCGCGAGGCACCAGTCAATTAAGCCTGGCACGCGACTCACCGAGCGCGAAATGCGGGAACTGGTGAAGGATCTTTCAGCATGTGCACAACCGAATTCTTCGCCCGATGGCAACCCGACCTATCTCGAATTCAGGCAGGAACAAATAGAGAGGATGTTTAGGGGTTAGAGTCTTTCGCTTTTTTCTTTTGCTTCCATAATTGATATCGAAGAAGAATTTGAAATGATGAATTCTTTTCCTGTCTCAACGGCTCGCCGGGGAGTATAAATTCCAAATAAGGTTGGAGACCGAAAGAATAGCGGGCGCCGATTTCAAATCTTCTCCACTTGTAATCCAGTTGGAACTGTGCCTGGAAAAATGACTTCACGAAAAGTGAATCTCCTCGGTCTCTCACAACTCCGCGGAAAAGCAACGAATCTTCAAGTGTATTGAGGTTGACCTTATGAACTTCTCTCTCCGCCACCGCGCTGCTGAACCTGTTCCAGATCACTCCGGTTCCGATTGAAAGATTTGGCAGGATGTAATAATGAAAACTCAACGGAACCTGATGATAGAACGATTTTTTCAATTTAAATGTGGTAGTGGTTTCGAACGCTGTGTCGGCGACTTTCTGACTAATGTAGACAGGTTCCTTAGTTTGTTGCGGAGCGCCATACCTGAATCCTCCCTGGATGAACCATTTTCCTTCCTTATTGAACCGGGCATATACCGCGGGAAGATAGTCTGTGATGTTTCCTTTTCTTCCAAGCGAGTTGAAGGGAGTCAGAGTCTGCCCATCAATAGGTAGCTGTTGTGAAAGCTCTACCATGGCTGACCAGTAGTAATTATTCCTCTTCTTGTCGTCTGATTTTTCTTCCTCTGATGGTTTGCTTGTAGCAAGGCTGTCGGCAGGTTCTTTTTTCTCAATCGGGTCGATTTCATTTTCAGTCTGTTTTTCATCTTCGGGAGTGGAGGTGGAATCGAGTTTTTGTTTTAAATTTTCATTCAGGAGTCTGTTTTCATCGGTGGGGTTTTCTTTTTTCACATCTATGTCAACCTGGCCGTTGCGCCTCGAGTCTGTTTCCTTTAATTCCCCATTATTTTCCTTAAGGTTAGGTTTCGACCCTGGGCCTGTCCTTTGAGGATCGTTTCTTACTTGCGGAACATTGCCAATTGGCTTCTTAATCGATTCCCCATTTTCAGTTTCTATATCTGAATAATCATTGAAGGAATCCGGAACTGTTTTTCCATCATTGAAGGGAGATTCAATTTTAGTTTGAGAAGTTGAGCCTGAGTTCTCTTTTTGTGAAGATTCAGGAATAGCAGGAGCGTTTTTCTTCAATTCTATTTGTGATGATTCTGATTTTTTTGATTTGTTCATCCAGTTGAGTGGATCATAGATGAACACAACGGCGGTCAGCATAGCAATCAATCCAAGCAGCAAGAGTCCGCATCCGGGTCTCCACCAGAACAGTAGCCGGCGTCGCTTCTTTTCTTCAAGCCTTCGCCTCATGTCTTCCCATGCCATGCTCTCATCCGGCAAGGGAAGCTGCGCCATTTTTTCGGCCAATATTCTGTCATATGATAACTTCTCACTCATTGATTGCTGATCATTTCTTTCATTTTTTTTCTTGCCTGGTTCAGATGCCATTTACTTGTTCCTTCACTGATGCCTGCCATCGCGGCTATTTCCTTGTGGGAATAGCCATCAAGCACGAAGAGATTGAATACGGCTTGTGTGGCAGGGGGCAATGTTCTCACAATCGAAAGGAGGCTGGCGGCATCGAGCCTGGCGATTACTTCAGGTTGAATTTCAGGTGGCGATATGGAATCGATGTCTTCGATATTTTCAAACTGTTGCCGCGAACGAAGGTGATCGAGGCAACGATTTACCAGGATGGATCTGATCCAGGTGTAAAGACTTCCAACTGAAGCATCGTATTTGTGAATATTCTTAAACACATTATAGAATCCTGAGTTAAGCACTTCCAGCGCATCCTGTTCATTTCGCGTATACCTGAGGCATAAGTTCATCATGACCCTGTAGAAGCTTCGGTACAACTGCTCCTGGGACTTGCGATCATCATTCTTACAGCCGCTGATTAGTGCGTGTATTTGGGCCGGTTCAAGATTCAATCAAATGCGTTCCATTTATAGTTTCAGGAAGGTACTTCGCTTCCTTGATCCATTGATAATAATATCGACAAAGTATTGGCCTCGCTGCAGGCTTCCTACGGGAAGAGTGAATACATTTCTGCCTGGCATTCCCGGGAATAGTTTTGAGAGGACAATCACGCCGTTACTGCTGATTACATTCATTCGCACGCCTGCCGATTGTTCAAGTTGAATTGCAAGGCTAACATTATCTCCGCTCGCAGGATTCGGGTAAGAGGGGATGATTCCAATCCTGGCGGATGATGTGTCGATTTCGGCAACAGTTACCGTGTCGCACCACCATGCGGTACAGCCTGAAGTTGTCTGGAGGTATAAGCAGACTTCAAAGGTGCCTGAGTCGGGAAGTACAACGGTTGGTGATAAGTCACTCAGGCTGTCGATATAATTATTTGTTGCGGATGTTATCATCCAAACCACGAATGAGATGGATTGATTGCCAACAGGAGTAAAGGTTATGTGATTTGGATTGGTAGTGCTTGCCGTCCAGTCGAAGGCTGCAGAACAGTTAGTGTCTGGTGGCAGGGTAACGTTCAACAGAATGGAAGCAGAATCGGTGCAGCCATATATTGAGTCCGTCACTGTAAGGACAACAAGGAAGTTTCCTTCAGTTGAAAATGTATGCGAAGGATTTTGAAGAGTGGAAGAAGATCCATCACCGAATGACCAATGATAGGTTCCCCATTGTATGGAAGGCTGTCCGTGGAACTGGTATTGACCCGGCCCTTGATTTGAAACATTCAACGCTGCCTGCCACTGGCAACCACCGCTTGCAGGTGTGGTGATAGACTGGCAAGTTGAAGAGGTACAACCTGAAGAAGTTGTAATGCTCAGACAAAGAGTATCAACTCCGGGATCGAGTGTGAGTGAAAAGGAATGAGAGTTTGAGATTAAGCTGTCATTGAGATGCCATGTATAATTTGTAATTGTACCTCCAGTTGCGGTTGAGGTAGAACTTACATGATAAATATTTGTCTGAAAGCTGTCGCGCACTAAAGTGAAGTTCGCGTTACATGTTGGAGGAAGATTGATTGTGATCATCTGGGTAAGGGAATCAGAACAATTATTCAGTGAATCGTAGATAGAATGAGTCACTGCGAACTGCCCGGAAGATTGGTAAGTATGTGAGGTAGTCTGACCGGATCCAAAGCTCCATCCTTCACCAAATTGCCAGTGATGATATGTAGTGGGAGCGGTGTCGTCAGCTTGAAAGGTCACTGTTCCACCGGAAATGGAATAGGTAAAGCCTGGATCGCATTGGGCTATTGCAAACGATCCGATGATGAACGAGCAGATGAGTAAAATTCCCTTTCGCATAAGCATCTGTTTATGGCATATACGCCCCGAATGAAGTGAAGGTTGGGTGGGGGCTTAATATTTTTCCCTGATTTCTTTCAAAAAACTCTCCACCGCCCTGCGAACCTCCGTCGCCGAACTGCGATGGTTGTTTACAAGTACAGAGAAAATCAGCAGCCTGTTCTTTTTAGTGTAGAGAAAGCCGCTCAATGCAACTACTCCTGAGAGCGTGCCTGTCTTGGCGAAAATGTATCCGCTTTCTGAGAGATAATAATTCGACAGAGTGCCGCGACCTCCCGTAGGAAAGATCGTCTTGATGCGTTCCATCCCGAATTCGTTACGCATCTTATTAAGTATTGACACAATACTATGCGGTGTGAAGAGATTGTATCTGCTGAGTCCTGATCCATCCACCCAACGAGGTATTTGGGGAAGATCCCTGAAGTCCGACTTGAGGATGGTATCTATTACGCGGAAGTCATTGAATTCATTTAACAATCTATCGCTCACCATTAAGAGACTTTGTTCCGCGTAGAAATTATCGCTGCGGTGCATCATGGGACGAAGCATAGAATCCACGGGCTGTGAATGCAGAATCTTAGGATTCTTCATATCCGCAACGGGGTCGATTGTAACGATGCTGCCCAGTGTATCCTCCAGAAGATCGGCGATGGTTCTGAAGTCTGGAGTAAAGGGGATGTTCTTCGAGGTGTTGGTTCCTTCGAGAACCAGGAAGGTGTTAGGATCCCAGGGTTTTTCGATCTTGAAGCCATTGCTCATTCCTTCGTAAGGGATGGTTGTGGCATCGGCAAAGAATTTCGGAGATACTACCAGTTTTCCTCCCTCGAGCCTGAACCTCGCAATGTTTCCGTAGATGGGCAGTTCGCTTCGTCTTGCCATGTATGCTTCGTCGTAATCGTTCCATGCCCAACCGCTGCCGAGGTGGTCCTCGAACATGGTTGTTCTGTAAATTATGTTCTTGTATTTTTTAAGCAGATCAAATACGGGATTCGTTTTGAACTCCGCCATGAGGAAGGTAGGGTCACCGGTGGGATCGATGAGGATGGTGTTTGGATCCTGCTCCTGGTATCTGATTCCTGCAAGGCTGTCGCCGAGGTATTTCATTGCCACAAAGCAGGTGGGGATCTTTGTATTGCTGGCGGGCACGAAGAATTTGTCGCCCTGGAAATCGAAAAGGGTTTCGTTTGTCGCGGGATCGAAGATGCTAATTCCTACATGCGCGGACTTTAACGGCTTCGAATTGATTACATTCTTTCTTGCTTCTTTGCCGATTTGTTTCTGCACGGAGCAGGAAACAAGAACTGGTAAGAAGAAAAGTGTACTGTAAATAATTCGTCTCATAATAGAATCAGGTTTTCATTAAAGGTCGATGCGTTTGCCGGTCCTGGAGCTTTCATACGCAGCTTCGATCACTTTTATAGTTAGTAAGCCTTCTTCGGGAGGAATGGGATTGGATGCCTTTCCTTCGAAGAAACGATGAAGGTCATCGAAGAATCCCATGTAGTTGCCGGGAG